>JAHEKL010000026.1 GCA_024638345.1 Gammaproteobacteria bacterium
CGCGGTCATCGCCGTGGGCGGGACCCTGGGAGCGATCTTCGGTCCATGGCTCGCGTCCGTTCTGGCGACTCCTTTGGGCACCCCGAGCCTTCTGCTCGTTTCCGCGGGCTTCTTGGTGCTTGCGCTCGTCGCTGCCGGAACGGTCGCTTGGCTTCAGCAGAACCGACCCGAGACGGCCACGTATTCCGACTCGAATGATCCGCCGACACTCCCCGGCGCGAGAGTCATCGGGGGAAGCGCGTGGGAGGGGTTCAAGGCCATCTTCCGATCCCGGTATCTCCTCGGAATCGGGGGTTTCGCGCTGATCGTCGCGGTGATGGCGACGTTCCTCTACTTCACCCGTCTCCAGATGGTGGCGGAGCTGGGCGAGGACCTCGACACCCGAACGTCCATCTTCGCCAACATCGATCTCATTACGCAGACGACCACCCTCTTCACCCAGCTGTTCATCACGGGTCACCTGATGAAGCGGATTGGGGTGCCGATCACGCTGGCCCTCCTTCCGATCACCGCCGCCCTAGGCTTCATCGGTCTGGCGGTCGCCGGCTCCTTGGCCGCGCTCATTGCGTTCGAAGCGGCCTTCCGGGCGGTTCAGCGGGGAATCATGCGACCGGCCCGCGAAACGCTGTTCACCATCGTGAGCCGAGAGGACAAGTACAAATCCAAGGCCTTCATCGACACCGCGGTGTATCGGGGTGGCGATTCCCTCACCGCATGGATGGAGGGGGCGATCGGCAGGCTCGGAATGGGCCTGGCTGGATTGGCCTCCTTCGCGGTGCCACTGGCGCTGGTCTGGGCTGCGCTCGGCTATTGGCTGGGGCGGCAGCAGCAGCAAGGGGCCGCGGCGCACACACCCGCCGAGTTGGCGGAAACCCCCGCTTCGCAGGTCTGACCGCTCGCTCGAGTCGTAGGCCCGGAGGGCTTTCCTATCATAGGCCTGGGGAGCTTCCCGCTTCGTAGGTCCAACCGCCGTCCTCCCAGCTCCTACTCCTCCGTTAGGATCAAAGAGAAGAGCAGGCTGACCAGCGAGATCAGCAGGCTGCCCCAAAGGGCGGCCCAGAACCCCACTACAGAGAGCGCTGCCACCAGGTACGCAGTGAGCATCAGCATCAGCGCGTTGACCACGAGCGTGAAGAGCCCGAGCGTGAGGACGACGACCGGCAGCGACAGTAGGAGCACGATCGGCTTGATCAGCGCATTCACCAGACCGAACACCGCAGCGACGAGCAGCACCGGACCGAACTCGCCGGACAGGTCGATCCCGGGGACGAACCGGGCCGCGACCCAGAGGGCGACGGCGTTGACGAACAGACGGATGACGAGGTTCTGCATGAGCAGGGCGGGTTGATGTCGGGCGCCATCGACGGTGGCCGATCCGAACGTGCCAATCTACCCAACCCGGGGAGAATGAACGACCCCGTGGTGGATCGTCGATTCCTGGGATGGGACCGACCGATTCTGCACTCCGCCGTGGATCACCTGGTCCGTGCGGTCGAAAGCACGCGACCGATGGACCTATCCCGGTTTCTCGTCGTCCTCCCCGGCGGGCGCGCGGGACGGCGACTGAAGGAGTTGTTGGTCGACCGTGACGACTCGGCGAGTCGACCCCTGAGACCGCCCCAGGTCACGACGGTCGGCCGTCTCCCGGAAGAGCTGTATCGACCTGAGCTCCCGGCGCCCGACCCGGTCCTCGATCGACTGGCGTGGAGGGGGGCGTTCCAGGCGCTCGGTCGAGACGAGATCCAGACGTTGGCGCTCGTCCCCGACGAGCAGGGTCCGGCCGAGGCGATTTCCCTCCTGTCGGGTCTGGCCGGGGTCCTTCAGCACCAGGTCGGCGCGGCTGGAATGAGCTTTGGCGATGTCGCCGTTCTCCTCGAAGGCTCCAGACCGTTCAGCGATCGTCTGCGCTGGGAGGTCCTGGCCAAGGCGCAGGAGGCCTACCGCGCGATCCTGACCCGACACGGCTTTCGGGATTTGGCGTCCTCGCGACGGATCGCCATCTCGGACGGTCGGATCGCGACGACCAAGGGGGTCTGGATCGTCGGGGCACCGGATGTCCCTCCCGTAGTGAAGAAGTTCCTCGGGGCGCTCGAGACCGAGGAGCCCATACGTGTCCTCGTCGGGGCACCAGCCGACCTGCACGAATGCTTCGACGCGCTGGGCTGTGTCATCCCTGAGAGGTGGTCGGACATTCGGGCTGAGATCCCCGAGGGCTGCATCCATGTCGTGCAGCGCCCGGACGATCAGGCCGACGCGGTGATTCGCCAGCTCCGCGATCTGAACGGACAGGTTCCGGCCGAGCAGATCACGGTTGCGGTGCCCGACCCCGAAGTGGTTCCCTACCTGACCGAGAGGCTCGCAGAAGTGGGCGTGAAGGTGAGAGACGCACAAGGGACTCCACTGCCACGCACGGCGCCGTTTCGACTTCTCATCGACGTCGAGCGGTACCTGTCCGATCCGGACTTCCTGGGGCTCGGAACGCTGGTCCGCCATCCTTTCGTGGAAGTCGCGCTCCGGACCAAGATGGAAGAGCCGCCGACGAGCCTCGTCGGGGTGCTCGATCGATACCAGACCTTCCACCTACAGGCGGGAGTGGGAGACGGCCCGTTTCCCTCCGGGGGCGAGCGAGCCTCGGACCCACTTCAGCCGGTCGTTCTGGACGCGCACGGGACTCTCGAGCGGATCCTCTCGCCCCTCTCCGGCGAGCGGCTCCTGTCGGAGTGGAGCCCTCGACTCGCCCAGGTTTTGACCGAGTTGCTCTCGGGGCAGTCGCCCGCCTCGGCCCGAAGTCCGGCGGCGCGGGAGTTGAAAGCTTTCGCGGAGGAAGCCGGCTTAGTGCTGGATCGGTTCTCCGGTCTGCCGAGCGAGCTGGATTCGACCGTCTCGGCCGCGCAGGCGCTCCGGACTCTGGCCGAGCAGCTGAAGGACTCGGTCGTGCCGCCGGATCCCGAAGAGGGTGCGATCGAGCTTCTGGGATGGCTGGAGCTTCCGCTGGACGATGCCGCGGTCATGATGTTGACGGGTGTGAACGAGCCCTATGTACCGGAGTCCGTGACCTCCGATCCATTCCTGCCGCACAGCCTGCGGGAGACGCTGGGCCTCCTCGATAACACGGGCCGTTGGGCCCGGGACCTGCTCTATCTTCGAACGATTCTCCAGACCCGAAGGCCCGAATCCGACGGTTTGCCGAGTCCCGCCTTGATCGCGGGCCGCTGGGACGGCGAGGGAAACCCCCTGCTACCGTCGCGTCTGCTCTTCGCCGAAGCGCCGGAGACCCTGGCCCTACGCGTCAAGCGATGCTTCGCGGAGGAAGACGCTGAGGAGGCGTTCCCCCCCCGCCCCCACGAGGCACTTACACGAGAGAACCGATCCGGCGATGCAATCGACCGACAGCGGAGGGTGGATTCGACTGCAGCGGAGGGCCCGATGCAGGGCATACTGGAGCTCGATTTCACTCCGAGGCCCGGACGGGGATTCCAGCTCCCGCCGGAGCCCGTGATTCACGCGGACGAGGAGCTGGATCGCATTTCGGTAACCGCATTTCGCGCGTTTCTGACGGACCCCTACAAGTATGCCCTGGAGCGCGTCCTACGACTCAGGCGGATCCACGATCGGGCGCCCGAGCTGGACGGACTCAGCTTCGGGACTCTCGCCCACGACGTTCTGGATCGATTCGGCCGCGGACCCGGCTCGGGTTCTGACGAGCCCCGCGACGTGCGTCGTTTCCTCGAGCGCCATCTGGAACGAGAGGCGAACGATCGATTCGGAGCTCGACCCCTCCCCGCCGTGCGGCTGCAGATCGAGCAGCTTCGGAGCCGTCTGTTCGCCTTCGCCGAGTGGCAGGCGGCGTGGGTCCGGATGGGCTGGAGAATCCAGCGCACAGAGGCATCGCCGCCCGGCGGCGGGGTGGAGTTGATTGTGGATGGCCACCCGATCCTGCTGACCGGAAAGCTGGATCGAGTCGACTACAACGAGGGGGCCGATCGATGGTGCGTGCTCGACTACAAGACCGGAGAGAGGGTTTCCACGCCCGAGGTCTCGCACCGTCGTGGTCCCAATTCACGAAGACAGTGGATAGATCTGCAGCTCCCGTTGTATCGGCTCCTTGCCGCCGGGCTCGAAGACGACGAGGGAGCCCCGCTCATCCCCGAGGACGAGAGGCGCCAGATTCTTCTAGGATACGTCCCCGTCTCTCGCGATCTCCGGGTCAGGGAGCTCCTGGCGGGTTGGAGCCCATCGGAGCTGGACGAAGCGGAGGAGGTCGCCCGAGAGGTCGTCCGGAAGCTCAGAGTCAACCGTTTCGCTTTTGTCCCGGAACGCTCGACCGTCCGTCCGCGTGAAGATGTCGCGGCAATCCTGGGCGGCGACGTCATACGCGGGCTCGAAGAGGGGGGTCACGCCTCGGGTGAGTGAGATCCAGTCCTTCGTGGGGGGCCGAAAGGCCCAGGAGATGATCCTGGCGGCGGCCGGATCCGGGAAGACATATCGGCTCTCCTCGAGAATGATCGCCCTCGTGGCCGACGGCGCGTCGTCCGGGGACATACTGGCTTCGACGTTCACCCGAAAGGCTGCTGGTGAGATCACGAGTCGCGTCTTGGTGAGACTCGCGCGGGCAGCGTCAGATCCAGAGCAAGCCCGGGCGCTGGAGCGATCCATGCCTGCCGAGATGGGTACGGAGGATCTCACCACGGAGGCATGCGCCGATATGCTCTCCAAGCTCGTGGGAGAGCTGCATCGGCTGCAGGTCCTCACACTGGACGCCTTCTTCTTCCGCGTCGCCAGGACCTTCGCCCTCGAGCTCGGTCTCCCACAGAGCTGGAGGCTCGCACAGGATCCCGATCGGGATCGGATCCGTTCGCGCGCGATCGAAGCCACGCTCAGGGAGCTGGATCCGGGATTCAGTCGCGATCTCGTGAGAGCGGCCGGGTATGGAGTTGCCGATCGCGGGGTGCATCGCATGCTATTGGACGCGGTGCAGCGCCTGCACGAGGTGTTCAGGGCGCTGGATCCGGACGTGTCGCAGCCATGGGGGTCGGGGGCGAGACCGGGCGTGGACCTGGCAGCGGCGCCGGACCTCATCGCTCGCCTCGAGGAAGCGTCGCTCCCCACCACCAAGTCCGGAAGGACCGACGAGCGGTGGGTGAGGGCCCGCGCCGAGGGCGTCGAATCGCTCCGCGAAGAACGCTGGGATCGCTTCCTCGGCGCCGGTCTGCCGAAGGCGCTCCTTCACAGGGACGGTGTCTTCGGCAATCGCGAGATGTCCATGGAAATCAGGGCGGCTCTCGATCCCCTGATCCGATTGGCGCGTGATGCCCTACTCGTCCAGCTCGACCGAAGACTCGCAGCCTTGGGTCGATTCCTGCCCGAGTACGATCGACGAGCCTGGCGTATCCGGCGAGCGGAAGGTCTGTATCACTTCGACGACCTGACCCACGTCATTTCTCGACTTTCGGACAGGCACCGTCCGTCCGAGCTCTTCTACCGCCTGGATCACCGAATCCGCCACCTGCTGTTGGACGAGTTCCAGGACACGTCGAACGCGCAGTGGGCCGCCTTGTCGCCCCTGACCGACGGCATCCTCACGACCCGAGACCCGCACCGAGCGTTGTTCATCGTGGCCGACCCGAAGCAATCCATCTACGGATGGCGGGGCGGGGAGCCGCGTCTGCTCGACGACATCCGCGACCGCCTCGAACTGACAGTGGAGTCCGTCTCGGAGAGCTGGCGATCCTCGGCTGTGGTCCTGAGAGCGGTGAACCGCGTCTTCGGCCGAATCGAGGAGAACGAGGTTCTGGTAAGAGAACGGGACGCCGCGAGGGCCTGGGCTCGTTCCTTCGAGGAACACCACCCCGCCCCCACTCTCCAACGCCCCGGATACGTGCATCTGGAGGTCGGACCCGAGGACAGGTCCGATGGTCCGCGGAGCTTCAGGCCCGGGCTTCTCCGGCACGCCGCGGACCAGGTCGCCCAGCTTCATCGACAGGCACCCGGTGCGCGTATCGGAATCCTCACTCGAACGAACCGAAACGCCGCATACGTCTTCGCGGAGCTGCGCGCGAGAGGTTTGGAAGCCAGCGAGGAAGGAGGGGTTCCGGTGGCCGATGCGGCCCCCGTCGTCGCACTGCTCTCGCTGCTCACGCTCGTCGATCATCCCGCCGACCGGGTTGCCGCCTACTTGGTCAGGAAGACCCCCGTATCGGCCCTTTTGGATTCGGATCCCGGGCTGTGGGATGATCCGATCGCACAAGACCGCGCCCTTCGGAAGATCCGAATACGGCTGCTGGGCGAAGGGTACGGCCGAGTGATCTCCGAGTGGGTGGGACGGCTGGTCGGCCAGGTCTCGGCGCGCGACGGCCGAAGACTGAGGCAGCTTGCCGAGTTGGCCTTTCGCTGGGACGAGCGAGCGACGAGTCGGCCTTCCGACTTCGTGCGAATCGCTGAGGCTGCACGTGCCGAGGATCCTGCGACGGCACCCGTCCGGGTGATGACGATTCACGGGGCCAAGGGCCTCGAGTTCGACGCCGTCATCTTGCCGGATCTCGACGCCCTGTCCATCTCCGGAGACCGGAACGCTCCCTACATGGCATTCAGGGAGAACGGAACCGGACCGGTTCGCCGGGTGCTGCCGCGGGTCCACGAGGATCTGCTTCCGCTCTTTCCCGAGCTCGAACCGGCCGCAGCACAGGAAAAGGAGGGCGAGGTTCGGGATGCGCTCAGTGTCCTGTACGTGGGGATGACGCGCGCCAAATACGCGATCTATGTCTATGTCGATCCCGACCCGAAGGGCAGCTCGTCCGCCCGCACGGGGGCCCGGGTGCTGCGTGCGGCGCTGGCCCCGGATCGATTGGCCGTGGCGGGGGCTGTGCTCTATCGAGACGGGGGTCCTCAGTGGTGGCGGGAGGAGAATGCGGAGCCTAGGCTGGTGTCCACACCACTTTCCCCAGGGCCGCCCGGCCCGGGAGCGGAGTCCGCATTTCGACTCGCTCCGTCGCCACGGCGGCGCATGGTGCCTCACCGGGCACCTTCCGAGCTCGGAGACGCGCATGCCTCGAGCCTGAGCCGGTTACTGCGACCCGAGCCGCGGATGGCTCGAACCCGGGGTGCGGTCCTTCATCATTGGCTGGCAGAGATCGATTGGATCGAAGACGGACTCCCGTCCGACTCCGAGCTGCTGCGCACGGCGGCCGAGCGCGTGCCACACGCGACCGGGCTTCCCGAGTTGCTCGAGGAGTTCCACGGGTGGCTGGGGGCACCGGATATCCGTCGCCTACTCTCGCGCGAAGCGTTCCCCGAGGCTGTAGAGGTGCGGCGAGAGTTCCCTTTCATCGTCCGCGAAGACGGAGGAATGATCGAGGGTCGAGCGGATCGAGTGCTGTACGTGCCGGATGCCGGCGTTCCCCGAATCCTAATAGTCGAATGGAAATCCGAGAGGCTCGATCCCGCCGACACGGCGGCCGTGGATCGCGTCGTCGACTCCTATCGCCCGCAGGTGGAAGCTTACATCCGTGGGTTCGCGAAGACCGAGAAGGTCCCGATCGATCGGGTCGAGGGGTTGCTTGCCTTCGTCGCCTCCGGCTTCGTCCGAAAGGTTTCAGCCACCGCCTGACGTCATTCGGCGCACGTTGGTAAGGCCCGACGCGTTCCACTGCGGACGGTCATTGGATGCCGCGACCTCGAGCACTGCGTAGGCGAGCAGCCGAGCCACGCGGGCCACCTTGTCCGTGTTCACGAAGTCCAAATCGTCGCACGGACGATGGTAGCAATCGTGCAATCCGGCGAACACGAAGAGCGACGGGATCTCCTTTCGCATGAAGTTGAACTGGTCGGACCGGAAGAAGAGGTTCTCTTGTGGCCACATGTCTGATACGGTGGTCAGCCTCAGCTCAGGGCGCTCTCGGCTGAGCCTCATGATCAGGGGACCCAGTGAGGAGTACTCGTTCCCCAGCACGGCGACCGTGTCCGGGTGGGCGTCGCCACCCACCATGTCCGTGTTGATGTTCGCGATCACGCTTCCGATCGGTCGGGTCGGGTGATCGACCCACCACTCCGAGCCGAGAAGCCCTTTCTCTTCACCGCTTACGTGCGCGAAGAGGACGCTCCGGCGGGGGCGCTGGGTGGGAGGAAGGGAAGCGAGCGCCCTAGCGACTTCGAGCAGCGCCGCCGTCCCGGATCCGTTGTCATCGGCTCCGTTGTAGATGGAATCGCCAGCCACGGGACGTCCTACGCCCACATGATCGAAGTGCGCCGTGAGAACGATGTACTCCCGGCTCAGCTCGGGGTCGCTGCCGGGGATCTCCGCGATCACGTTCGGCGGGGTCGAGTAGCTCAGAACATCCAGCGGAAGGCTGGCCCGGAGGCTGGCCCCTCCGATCGGTGAGACTCCGGCGGCGGTCGCCCCGGACTCCCACGGACGAGATTCCCGCGGAAGCGCCGACTCCAAAGCCCCACGCCGAACGAAAAGTCGCGGGAGTAGCGCATCTCCGCCCAGACGCCACGTCGGCTGCGCCAGCGTGGAGGTCATCTGGGAAATCACCGAGGACGAGAAGCCCGAGTCGAGGACGTGAACGATCGCGACGGCTCCCGCGGCCCGGGCGACCGACGCCTGGTCCGACGAGCTCTGCCAGAGGGACTGCCCCCACGAGCCCGACAGCTCGAAAACCGCGACGTCGCCCGTCAACGACCCGGGCGCGGGGTTTCCCCGAGACAGGTCAACGTAGACGAGCGCCGCATCGAACGAATCCTCCGTTCCGCCATCGACGAACGCATCACTCCCGATCCGTATCTCGGCCGTGCCGTCGGGCCCCGTGATCGTCGCCTGGGCGGCGTCCGTGTCGGGCCCCATGAAACCGAAGGGGTACCGCTGGAAGAAGGTCCCATTCTCTCCGGCGGGCTGCAGCCCGTAGCTCCGGTGCAGGTCCGCGAGGTATGCGGCGGCCGTTTCGAGCCCCTCGCTGGGCGTGTCGCGACCGAGAAGCTGGTCGGATGCGAGAACGGCAATGTGGTTCAGCACGGTCTCCTGGGTGATGGACTCGACGGTCTCCCGAACGACGCTAGGAGCCGGCTGCGCATGGGCTAGGCCGGGTGCCACCACGTACGCCAGGGCCGAGAGTGTCAGGATCGCTCGCAGCACTTGGCTCGTCGCCGCATGTTCGACCGAGAGCTTCATCGTCGCACCTTTGGACGGGGGCTGGGCGGCATCGACCGCGGCACCGGCAAGCGGCCGGAGAATCGAACGCCGACGAACACTGAGTGACTACCCGACCCGCGCACCCAGGCTCCCTCCGGCTCGTCGTCCGGGGACCCTTGAGCCGAGAAGTGGGTTGTTCAACCCAGCCGTAGCTGGGGAGGAAAACGATGTGGAAGCCGGAGAGAGAGTTGGAAAGGGAGCGAATCGCGGTCGAAGGCATGAGTTGCAGCCACTGTGTGGCTCGCGTCAGAAGCGCGCTCGAGGGATTGGATGGCGTGCGGGTCGAGTCGGTGGAGATCGGCGAGGCGGTCGTGTCCATGAGCCCCGGGCAGGCCTCGCGGGATTCCGTGCTGGCAGCCATCCAGTCTGTGGGTTACACTCCGAGATGAAGGGATGTAGGCCGAGCCTACCGGTCGGCTGTGGGGAGGCTCCTCGTAGCGGGATGACTTCCACAGTGCTCAAAGCCCCGACATATCTGGCTGTATTGGTGGCGCTGATCGCGTCGCCGCTGTCGCTCGAAGGGCAGAGTGATGCGGCCATCCGCGTGTTCGGAACGGTCGTGGACCGGACTACCGGCACGCCACTCCCGACCGCTCGCGTGACGATCGCCAGGGTGGGGGTGGCGGAAGCCGAGCCCAGCTGGTTCGGCGGCTCGGACGGAAACGGTCGCTTCCGGACGACGCGTATCCCGCTGGGCGTCTACCAGATCAAAGTGGAGTTGCTTTCGTACTCGGTCGTGTCCCGCCTCACCGTATTCACCGAGGAAGGCGATTTGGATTTCCGGGTGGAGCTGGTGCCAGTGGACTTCGCCCTGGCACCCATCGTCGTCTCGGCCTTCCGACAGACCAGGCTGGCAAGGACGGGCTTCTACGATCGAGCCGAAAGCGGAACCGGACACTTCGTCACGAGGCGAGAGATCGAAGCGTTACACCCGATTCAGATGTCCGACGTACTCAGGAGGGTCCCGGGCGTCAGCGTGATTCCGTCACAGATGGGTCCATCGGGTCTTGTCCGGTTGAGAGGGCGGTGTGAGCCGCAGATCGTGCTCGATGGCACCCCGATGTCCAACCCGGTCTACATCGACTCGATCGTGGTCCCCTCGCAGATCGAGGCCGTGGAGGTCTACCACGGTGCGACATCCCCCATCCAGTACACACAGATGACCACCTGCGGCACCGTCATGATTTGGACGCGGAACCCCGGCACGCCGACCATGAGTACCGTCTCCATGAAGAAGTTCCTGGGCGCGATCGGATTCCTCGTCGTCGCGGTCATCTCGACCAACTAGGTTTCTAGACCGTCTGTGGCTGTCCTGTGGCGGGCGGCGCTTCCCTTCGTACGCCTGCTCCCCCAGCGACTTGTCTCTCGAGCCTGCGGATGGCTCGCTCGTCTGGAGCTACCCAAGTTCGTGCAGCACCGAGTCAACCTGGGATTTGCTCGAATGGTCGGAGCCGACACGGGTGAGGCCGAGGGTGCGCCTGAAGACTACCGTTCGCTTTCGGCTTTCTTCGTTCGCCGTCTACGGAAGGACGTTCGGGAATGGCCTGCGGACCCCCGAGTCGTTGCGAGCCCGGTCGACGGCATTCTCGGTCGGATGGGCGCCCTCGAGAACGGCGTGGCGATCCAGGCCAAGGGGATTTCCTACGAGGTTGCCGAGCTCCTGGGCGAGCCCGCCGATCAGTGCGTTTTCCGGAGCGGTGTGTTCGTGACGATGTACTTGAGCCCGAGACACTACCATGGCGTCCACTCTCCCTGTGCGGTCCGACTCACGGGGGCTCGAGCGTTGTCCGGAAGCCTCTTCCCGGTCCACCCCGGGGTCGCGCGACTGCTTCCTGGGCTGTTCACGAGAAACGAGCGCATGATCACACGCTTGGACTCGGACGATCTGGACTTGGCGGTGGTGGCGGTCGGAGCCTTGAACGTGGGCAGCATCTCGGCGGACTTCGATCCCAGCTGGACCGGGGGAGATCTTCGGGGCGTGACGAACCGCGGGCCTGCGCGGTCCGTGGTTCGGCGCTACGAACCGCCCCTCGATCTGTCCCCCGGTGACCCGCTCATGACCTTTCACCTCGGATCGACGGTGGTCGTGCTGCTGCGACCGAAGGACGGGTCCACGGCCGCCCTGCACGAATCCCTGCGCGAGGGCTCCGAGATCCGGCTCGGGAAGCCCTTGCTCCGGACCCCGGAGCTCAGTTCGCCGGGCAGCTAGACCGTTCGGGCGCTCGGTTCATACAAGCGATGCTCTCGGCCATCCCCGATGTGTTCCCTCCACACGCGCTCTGATGCGCCGCGGCGAGTGCCTCGGTCTCCGAGGGTCCGCGGCCAAGTCGACAGACCTCCTGCCCGTCGAACACCAGGCAGACCTCGCACTCGACCTCGGCGCCCTGGACCGTCGTCCAGACCACCGCGCCCATGAACACTACGATCGCGAATGCGATCAGGGCTAGAACGGTAGGCTTCATAGGAGAACTCCCCAGCGTACGGGCCCGGGTCCACCCATCTCGGGCGTTTTCGTTAACGCGTGCACTTCATTACCTTCATACGCTATCAAGTTCCGGGGGGGGATGAGCCCAGCCGCCGGCCCAGAAATTGCCAGGAGCGTGTGTGGCGAACGACGCGATCGAAGTCGAGGGGACCGTCACCGAGGTGTTGCCGAACGCCAACTTCAGGGTCGAGTTGGAGAACGGTCACAAGATACTGACATATTTGTCCGGAAAGATGAGAAAATTTTACATCCGTGTCCTCGAAGGCGATCGGGTCAAGGTCGAGATGTCTCCGTATGACCTCAGCCGTGGTCGAATCACGTACCGCTACAAGTAAGAACGCGAGTCCCGCCAGGTTCTGGACGATTCACGAAGCTAGGAGGTCCATAGTGTCTGTAGAGGCCAACGCCGCGGCCCGGCCCCATGGCACGGGGGGGCACGAGGAGCCCCACAACGACATTGTCTATCCAGACGCGATTCCGTTCGCGCTGATCCACCTGGCCGCCCTGGGCGTCCTGTGGACCGGCTTCACGACCACGTCGCTGATCATGTGTGTAGGGCTGTACGTAATCCGAATGTGGGCGCTCACCTCGGGATTCCATAGATACTTCTCGCATCGCTCCTACAAGACCAGCCGCGGGTTTCAGTTCGTCCTGGCCTTCATGGGTCAGATGTGCGCGCAGCGCGGAGTGCTGTGGTGGGCAGCCATCCACCGGCATCACCACAGACACTCGGACACGCCGCTCGACGTGCACTCTCCTCGACATACTGGATTCTTCTTCTCCCACGTGGGATGGGTCTTCCACAAACAGAAGGCTCGGGCCGACTACTCGACGATCCAGGACTTCGCACGCTATCCCGAGTTGCGGTGGCTGGACCGACACCCCTACTTCCCTGCCTTCCTCCTCGCCGTGGCCTGCTTTGCGATCGATGGATGGACGGGTCTCTTCGTGGGATTCTTCCTCAGCACGGTGATCCTGTATCACGGTACCTTCTCGATCAACTCGGTGGCCCATGTGGTCGGTCGTCAGCGGTACGTGACGGCGGACGACTCGAAGAACAACTGGTGGCTCGCGCTCATTACGCTCGGCGAGGGTTGGCACAACAACCATCATCATTACCAGAGCTCGACGCGTCAGGGGTTCTTCTGGTGGGAGATCGACCTCTCCTACTACGTCCTCAAGGCCCTCTCCTGGACCGGTTTGGTGTGGGATCTGCGAGCGCCTCCGGCCTCCGTGGTCGCCGGGGAGACACGTCTGGGACGAAAGGTCATCGAGCAGGTGGCCAGAGAGGTAGCGGACAGCTTCTCGGCCGAGGCCCTGGCCCGAGAGCTTCGTGAGGTCTGGAATCAGCGTCCCGGGTTGGACGAGTTGCGGCTCCGGTGGCAGAAGACACGTGAGGGTGCGACCGCTCAACTCCACAAGGGAAGAGAGGATCTGGTCGCATATCTGAAGGAGCTTCATCTCCCCGAGCTGCCTTCGGTCGATGAGCTGAGAACCCGAATCGCCGAGCGGTACGAGGACACCCCCTCGATGGACGAGATCGCCGAGAGGGCCCGCGTCCTCATTCTCGACCGGGTGTTCTCCCACATGGGGCCGGAGATGCGTCTGGGCTACGCCTAGGCGTTCGGGGCGTCCGAGGACGTCTTCCAGGTACGTTGGAATCAAACCGGGCGGCCGCCCTCTCCTTCGGGGGGGGCGGCCGCTGATGCACCCACGGACCGCACGAGGGCCGAATGGAGATCATTCAGAGGATCGTCGACGCGCTCGAGTACGGGGTCTTCGAGTTTGGAATCCCCACCAGTGGGGAGACGATTCCTCTCGTGGTCTTGGTGTTGATCGGCGCGGGCGTCTACTTCACGCTCAGGCTCGGCTTCGTCCAGATTCGTCGCTTCGGGCACGGGCTCGCCGTGGCCACCGGTCGCTACGACGACCCGGACGAGCCGGGGGACGTCTCTCACTTCCAAGCGCTCTCCACGGCGCTGTCCGCCACCGTGGGTGTGGGCAACATCGCCGGGGTGGCGGTGGCGCTCCACTGGGGCGGACCCGGCGCGCTCTTCTGGATGTGGGTCACGGGCGCCCTGGGCATGGCGACCAAGTACACGGAGGTTACCGCCTCCATGAAGTACCGCGAAGTGAGAGAGCGGAAGCCCGACGACCCGTCTTGGCGGGGGACGGTCTCGGGCGGCCCCATGTATTACATCGAGCAGGGCTTGGGAAAGGCGTGGAAGCCGATGGCGGTGTTCTTCGCCCTCTGCCTGGCCTTCAGCTCGTTCCTAGCCGGTAACGGCGTTCAGTCCAACACGATCGCAGACGTCATGCAGGCCCAGTTCAGCGTGCCCCTCTGGGTGAGCGGGCTGGTGGGCGCGCTCATCGTCGGCTCGGTCATCATCGGAGGCATCACACGGATCGGGAAGGTGACCGGTGTCCTCGCTCCGGCAATGGCCAGCCTCTACGTGGCCGGAGCCATGGTCATCATCGTCCTGAACCTGGACCAGCTGCTCCCGAGCCTGGCCCTGATCGTCACCGAGGCCTTCAACCCCACCGCAGGCATCGCGGGGACCGGCGTCGGTGTCTTTCTCGTCACCGCGCTCTGGGGGATTCGGAGAGGACTTTTCTCCAATGAAGCCGGACTCGGGTCGGCCCCCATCGCGCATGCGGCCGCGCAGACGGACGAGCCGGTGTCCGAGGGAGTCGTGGCCCTCCTGGGTCCATTCATCGATACGATCGTGATCTGCACGATGACCGCCCTCGTCATCATCATGACCGGCACCTGGGATGACCGTTTCCCGACGGAGATCGCACTCGGGAGTGGCGACATGGGGTTCGTGGAGGAGCGTCCGGACGGTCAGGTCATCGTGTTCGCCGGAGCACCCGAGACCGTCGAGGTAGAGGCCGGAGTCCCGGTCGCGAGCGGCGTAGGGGTGCCGAAATTGGCCTGGCACCAAGTGGCCGTGGACACCCTCTACACGGATCCGGAGCTGTCGCTAACGTTCTCCGGAACGATTCTCACGGCCGAGAGCCGCGCGATCGGCACGGACGGCACCGAGCACGCGGCGCTGTTCGGAAACGCGGTCCAGAACGGAGCCCCGCTTACGATGCTCGCGTTCCAGCGAGGCCTCCCGGGCGAGTGGGGTCACTACATCGTGGTGCTCACGGTGCTCCTGTTCGCCATTTCGACGGCCATCGCCTGGAGCTACTACGGGGACCGCTGCGCGGTGTATCTGTTCGGGGAGCGGGCCGTCCTTCCGTACAAGTTCGTGTTCGTGGTGATGCACTTCCTGGGTGCTGTGGCCCCGCTCGCCCTGGCATGGGTCCTTGCGGACGTGCTGCTCTTCGCCGCGGCGGTCCCCAACCTCATCGCCGTCGTGATTCTCGCCCCGAAGGTCAAGGAGCTCACGGACTCCTACTTCTCGCGCAGGCCCTGGATCGAGAACGCGGAAGTGCATCGCCGCAACGTCGAGCAGCGGAGACTCGGGAAGAAGAGCTAGCGTGCGCACGCTCGCGAACCCCGGTACGCCATGGATCGTCCTTCTGGTCACGATCCAACTGGTCGGGCTCCCTCCTCGGGTGGCGACGGCGCAGTCGGCCGTTCCCCGCACCGGGGCCGAGTCGGCCGATTGGGCGCGCAGGACCTCGCACGCCGAAGTAGTGAGCTTTCTCGGTGAGCTGCGATCTCGGACAGATCGGATGTTGACCCGGACGATCGGCCATACGGAAGAAGGCCGGGAGATCTCGGCCGTCTTCCTGGGTGATCCGGTGGAGTCGAGCTCCGAAGCGATACTGCGATCGGAGAAGCCCACCCTTCTCGTCACCGGCTCCATCCACGGAAACGAGCCCGCCGGCACGGAGGGCGCCCTCCAGCTGATCCGGGACCTCACGCTCGGGGATCGGCGCGACCTTCTTCGGGCCGTGAACGTCATCGTCGTGCCCGAGATGAACCCCGACGGATCGGAAGCGGGCACGCGTGAGAACGCACGCGGATACGACCTCAATCGCGACTGGGTCACCGCGGAGACGCGGGAGGTCGGTGCCGTCCTCGACGAACTGGTCATCCCCTATTGGCCGGACGTTTTCGTCGACGTTCACAACGGGGGCTCACTCCCGTATCACCTCACCTACCAGACGAGTTTGGAGCCGGCTGCGCACTCGGGCCTCGTAGCGCTCGCTCGGGGCGCGATGTTCGACTTCGTCGAAGCTCGACTCCAGGCTCGCGGAATGGAGATGTTCTGGTACTCGGGACCCTCGTACGACGAGCGGGACGGACGCTGGTACTGGAGAACCACAGAGCCACTGCCCCGCAAACAGCACTCGTACGCCGGGCTCCAGGACATGATCGCGCTCCTGTTCGAGATTCCCGAAGGACACGCGCTCCGCGTAGGAGCCGACGCTGCCAGGGAGGGCATGCTCGGGCTCGTCGAGTACCTCGCCGAGAACCCGGAAGAGGTCAAGAGAGCCGTCAGGAGCGCGCGAAACGAGGCCATGGAGATGCCTCCGGACGAGATCTATCTCGCCCTCGGGCCTCGACCCTATCCCGAGGCGGAGGAGTTCTACGTGATGACACCTCCCTCCGCCGGAGCGGACGCCATGCCGGAGCTCGTGTCCGGAGACAATCGCACCCGTTTCTCTCCCATCCGCGTTCGACCGGCACCGTGGGGATACGTGCTCGATCCCGAGTTGGAGGACGTCCAGCGCCTCCTCCGGCGCCATGGGATTCAGGTCGAGCGGCTCGACCAGCCGGTGAGTCTGGAGGTGGAGCGCTATCGACTGGAGCGGCTGACTCGGGCAAGAGATCGCTATCAGCGTCATTTCATGAGCGAGTTGCGCGTCGAGATGGATTCAGGACTGCAGGTGCTGCCGGAGGGCGCACTTCTCGTGCGGGTGCGGCAGCGGGGGGGCAGGATCATTCCGCAGCTTCTCGAACCGGATGCGGTGGACTCGGTCGCTCGGTGGAATTTTCTGGACGCGTACCTGCCCCGTCCGGGCTCCGTCGGGTCCTACCTTCCCATCGTGCGGCTTCTCGCACCTCCGGGAGTGCCCACTACACTCCTGCCCTGAAGCCAGGGTGAGCGCCCGGGGAGTCGGCCGGTCGAGGCTCGTGGCAGATCGCGGAAGGTGGAACGGTCCGGCCGATTCGGGGTTTCCGATCGACGCTGCGCTCGACCGCGCCCTTCGCACCAACGGCCCCTGCCGGGCACGCCGAGCCGCACGAGCGACTCCAGTTCCCATTCAAAGACCGATGGAGGTCTCGATCGATGGCCTATCCCCACGCCCTTCCCGATCTCGGTTTCGCGTACGACGCGTTGGAACCCCATATCGACGCGCGCACGATGGAGATCCACCACTCCAAGCACCACAACGGCTACACAACGAACCTGAACAAGGCCCTGGAAGGGCACCCGGACCTCCAACAGTACTCTGCCGAGCAGCTTCTGAGGGGGTTGACGGCCCTTCCCGACTCCGTGCAAACGGCGATTCGGAACAACGGGGGTGGCTTCCACAATCACTCGCTCTTCTGGCGGATTCTCGCGCCGGGGGGAAGCACGAGTCCCTCGGGTGATCTCTCGACCGCGATCAATGGCGCCTTCGGATCGTTCGACGCCTTCAAACAAGCGCTGAACGGCGCTGCAGGCAGCCGCTTCGGCTCGGGATGGGGATGGCTGGCGGTGAATCCCTTCGGAAAGCTGGTCGTGACCTCGACCGCCAATCAGGATTCGCCTCTGATCCACGGCTCGACCCCCATCCTGGGGATCGATGTGTGGGAGCACGCGTACTACCTCAATTACCAGAACCGGCGACCCGACTACCTGGCGGCGATCTGGAACGTGGTGAATTGGGACGTCGTGGGTGCCAACTACGCCTCTGCGGCGGGGGGGTGGATCTCCTCGACCTGAGCGGCTGGTGGGGACGGGTGTGAATCGGGTTGACCGATGCACGCTGTCCTTGTTATCAGTTGGGTTGGCGAAGGAAACATTTGAAGTCGATCTCATTGGCAAGAGTGCCCTGGGGTCTTATGCGCAGAATCTTGGTGCGGGCTAGGCGGCTTCCCGCCTTTGCGGCCATCGTGGTCGCGTCCTCTCTACTTGCGCTCGGTACGGAGGCCCAGGGCCAATCTCTCGGTGGCTCC
>JAHEKL010000233.1 GCA_024638345.1 Gammaproteobacteria bacterium
GTTCGATCCCACTGAGATCCAAGGATCGGGAATGCAGACCATCCGGTTCAACAACTTCGCCCTCATGTTCATCGAGGAGCAGCAGGGGCGTCATGATCCGGTCGTCGCCCGGTTCATGTATTTCGTGAGTGGCGAAGAGTCGCCGGGTCCGACGGTTGGGTCCCTGGTCCGCTACCTGAGGCTGGTGGAATGACCGCTCTTACCGTGCTTCCAGGCGGGCCGGCGACTCGCCTCGCCCTCATCTCACCCGATCGAGCCTTCCGTGTCCTCCTCGCCGACTGCCTGGCCGAAGAGGCGAGGCCGGTCGAGTGGGTCCTTCGCTCCGAGAACGAGTTGAGCGCGCTCAGGCCCGAGGCTATCGACCAGATCTGCGACCGCGGCCCGGACGCGCTCTTCCTCGATATCGGTGACGATCCGCTCTCGGGCGCGAACTTCATCTCGGCGATCTCCGACAGGTCGCCCGAGATTACGGTCGTGGCCATCGGGGACTCCCTGGATGTAGAGGCACTCCTGAAGGTGATCCGCTCCGGCGCCTCCGGGTATCTGCGCCGTCCCTTCGACCGCCATGAGGTAGCCGAAGCGTGCTCGACCGTGCTGCGGAAGGCCGGTACGAAGACAGGTCCGCA
Organism: Gammaproteobacteria bacterium; assembly: GCA_024638345.1. Taxonomy (GTDB): domain Bacteria; phylum Gemmatimonadota; class Gemmatimonadetes; order Longimicrobiales; family Gaopeijiaceae; genus JAAXGI01. The sequence goes on from JAHEKL010000233.1 coordinate 627, forward strand.
GACCGCCGATCACACGACCTGTGTCCTCGGGCTCTTTTCTCCGAAGGGCGGGACCGGGGTGAGCACGCTCGCCGCGAACCTCGCCGTCCACATCCGGCGGGCGACGGCGAAGAGAACTTTGCTGCTCGACCTCTCACCGGAGCTCGGAACCAGCCCCGTGCTGCTGGGCCTCGAGCCCCGGTATTCATACCTGGACGTGCTCGAGAGCCTGCACCGGATGGACGAAGGACTGCTGCTCACGTTCCTGGACGAACACAGCTCCGGAACACGCGTCCTGGCCTCCCCGACATCCGTCTTCGCATCACGGGAGCTTACGCCGGACAACGTCTCAAAGCTTCTGGGGCTCCTACGGCTGCATTTCGAATACGTCATCGTCGATATCGGCCGTGGCGTCATGGACCGGACGGCGCTACGTACGCTCGAGCTCTCCGACGAGAAGCTCATCGTGACGACGCCGGATCTTCCCACGCTCCGCAACGTGAAGCGGGTGCTGCACCACCTCCCGACTGAGGAGAGCTCCGAGAGCGGCCTCCGCCTCGTGGTGAGTCGCTACGAGGAGGGCATAGGCGTGGAGAAGAAGGACATCCAGCGCGCTGTCGGACTGCCCCTCCATCACCTTCTCGTCGAGGATCGGGAGGGGGTTTCCAAGAGCGCCAACCTCGGCCGACCCATCGTCCTGGACGGTCCGTCTTCCTACGCCAGTGGCGTGGGCCAAATCGGGGACCTGATCGCCAAAGACGACCTTCTCGAAAAGGACGCCCGTGGGCCGCTCGGCAAGCTGCTCGGCGCGGTGCTACCCCCGTTCGGAAAGACCAACGGCCGACCGAAGAAGAAGAGTGAACCCCGGAGCGCCCGACGTACGGCGCAAGGAAGTGGAGTAGCGTGAGTATCTCCCCTGATGGTTTGATGACGGACCTGGGGGGCGCGGCCCTCTCGACCTCCCATGATCTCGCAGGCCCGCGGAGGGCCGAAGTGCAGGATCTGAAGGGCCGCATCCATCGCCGCCTTCTCGAGCGGCTCGACCTTTCGAGTCTTGACACCGTCGCCCGAGAAGAGGCCGGCAGTGTCATCGCGGACGTGACACAGGAACTGATCCAATGGGAGAGCTTTCCGCTGAATCGGGACGAGCGGGATTCCCTGGTCAAAGAGATCCTCGACGAGATCTTCGGATTGGGGCCTCTCGAGCCCTTGATGCAGGATCCCGACGTAACGGACATCCTCGTCAACACGTTCGACCAGGTCTACGTCGAAAAGCTCGGCGTACTCCACCCCACCGATGTGCGCTTTCAAGACGACCGCCACCTCCTGCAGGTGATCGACCGCATCGTCTCGGCGGTCGGGCGGAGGATCGATGATTCCTCACCCATGGTGGACGCCCGGCTCCCGGACAAATCGCGCGTCAACGCCGTCATCCCGCCCTTGGCCGTCGACGGCCCGCATATGTCGATCCGGAGGTTCCGCACTGACAAGCTCAGCGGAGAAGACCTGATCGAAGTCAACTCGCTGAACACCCCGATGCTCGAGCTGCTCACGGGTGTCGTGAAGGCCCGGCTGAACATCTTGATCTCCGGCGGCACCGGTGCGGGAAAGACGACGCTGTTGAACGTCCTCTCCGGAAAGATCCCTGCGACCGAACGCATCATCACCGTCGAGGACTCGGCGGAGCTCCAGCTGCAGCAACCGCACACCGTCCGCCTCGAAACGCGTCCAGCCAACGTGGAAGGACGCGGTGAGGTGACGCAGCGGATGCTGGTCAAGAACGCCCTGCGGATGCGCCCGGACAGGATCATCGTCGGCGAGGTCCGCGGCGCCGAGGCGGTCGACATGCTCCAGGCCATGAACACGGGCCACGACGGGTCTCTCACGACCCTTCACGCGAACTCGCCGAGGGACGCGCTCACGCGACTGGAGACCCTGGTCTCCATGGCCAACCTCAACCTCCCTGACAAGGCCGTCCGGAACCAGATCGCGAGCGCTATCGACGTCGTCATTCAGGTGAGCCGCCTATCGGACGGGACGCGAAAAGTCATCGCGGTCTCCGAAGTCGTGGGGATGGAGGGAGACGTCATCACCATGCAGGAGCTGTTCGTATTCCAACGCAAGGGCGTGTCTGAGGACGGTACCGTCCTGGGACGGTTCCGCCCGACAGGAGTCCGTCCACGGTTCGGCGACACCCTCGCCGTCAAGGGTATCGATCTCAGTGGACTCCTCTTCTTCGAAGGAGAGGGGGGGGGCGACGACGATGCTCCGGATGACCTGTCGATGGTCGGTCGGCGTGCGACCGAGCCGGGGTGGTAGCCATGCCACAGGCCATCTGGATCCCGGCGCTGCTTCTGTTTGCGGCAGCGGCATTTGGTACACTCGGTATCGTCCTGTTCTGGGAGGTCGTTCGCGACTGGCTCGAGCAACGAGCCGTCCGACGTCAACTGGCGTCGCTCGTCACCCCCGGAGGACAAGGGAGCACCAGCAGCGGAGAAGGACGATCCGGCGGTTCCAAGCTGCTCCGGCCGAACGAGAACGACCTCACGAGCGACGATGGCTGGGGGGCGGCCGTGAGGGAGTTGCCCGGCGTCCGCGGGAGCCTCATGCTCCTGGAACAGTCCAACGTGCCGTGGAGTCCCCTCACGCTCTATCTGCTCATGTTCGGGGCGGCGACGGCCACAGGCGGGGTCACCCTGACCCTGAGCGGCAGTCTGCTGTTCTCCGGCATCGTGGCGGTAGCGGGTGCGACGCTCCCCTACCTCTACCTCCGTCGAAGACGCAAGCTGATCGCCGATGCGTTCGAGAGTGGCCTCCCTGACGCGTTGGACCTCTTGACCCGTGCCATTCAAGCCGGACATCCGCTCACCGCGGGCATGCGAATGGTCGCCGAGGAGGGACCGGCCCGGGTGTCCGAGGAGTTCAGGAAGACCTCGGAAGAGCACCGCTTCGGGCTGGCCTTCGACGATGCTCTGCTGGGTATGGTCGATCGGGTGGGGCTCATCGACGTGAGGATCTTCGTTACTGCGGTCCTCATTCAACGCGAATCCGGCGGAAACCTCGCCGAGATCCTCAACAACCTGAGCGAGACCATCCGAAGCCGCTTCACGATCCGTCGCCAGCTTCGGGTCTACACGGCCCAGGGTCGACTCAGCGGATACACCTTGGCGGCGCTTCCCATTGTGGTCGGAAGCCTCATCTACCTGATCGAGCCGGACTACGTGATGACCCTGTTCAACAACACCCTCGGGATCGTGCTCGTGAGCGCGGGCCTGATCCTCCAGATCATCGGATACATCTGGATTCGCAACATCGTGAACATCGAGATCTGAGGGAGACCACCGAATGCTCTACCTAGCTGCGATCAGCGCTGCCATGATGGCCGGACTCGTGGCGTACATGATCGTCCTGGCCGTGCCCGCCCAATCGCGGGCCATACGCAGCCGGATGGTCGACCTTGGATTGGACGGCAATGCTCAGGAAGAAGCGCGCGCCGGTCAGCGCAGAGAGCAACGTCGACAGCTCGAGCGGCTCATCGCCGTCGTCGGCGAGCGCTTCCGTAACACCGCCGTCGATTATGGACCGCTGCGTGCGCGGCTCGTGCATGCCGGATATCGGCAACCCCGAAGCGTCGTCCTGTTCATCGGGCTGCGTATCGTAGTGACCGTGGCCCTCGGCCTCATCGCGGCGACGCTGGGGCTGGCCGCCGACTTCAGCGGGGGTCTCTTCATCGTCGCCGTGCTCTGGGGTGTGGGGGCAGGTTGGCTGGTGCCGGGACTTATCGTG
>JAHEKL010000234.1 GCA_024638345.1 Gammaproteobacteria bacterium
CCCTGTTTCTCGATGGCGGCCCTGAGGGCTTCGGGGGTGATGACTCCCTGCTTCACGAGGACGTCGCCCAGTCGATCGGGCCGATTCAGGACACTCGCATAGACGATGCGGCCGCCGTCGAAGTAGACGTACCCGAAGTTCGAGCGGTCGGTGACCGTCAGGCAGCCGGTCTTCCGGCCCATCGCCAGGAGTTGGCAGATGTCCGCGAGGCTCGCGTCCTGGAGACGCCCCTCAATCGCCATCGGGCTCTCGTGTGACCCTCACCGACGTTTCGTCGGCGATGCGATCCTCCAGGACCGGCCAGTCCCAGATCACCCGCTCCGGGGACAGCGGCGGCGCCTTCGTGGCGACCGCTCCTGACGATCCCTGAGCCGCCGGAGACGCTCCAGGTCCGCCCACCCCCGCGAATTCGCGGAGTGCAAGGAGATCGTCGTCTGCGTCATCGGGCTCGAGCGGCTGTGACTCCGACTCCACAACGACCGCCTCCGCCTCCTCTTCTTCCTCGGCAGCCTCGGGCTCCTCGTCGAGGTCCAGGACCAGTCCGTCCGCAAGCCTCGATGCCAGGCGGTCGGGAATGCCCTGGATGTCGGCGGGAGGACGGGTGGCGGCCAGGACGATCCTGGCACCGCGCTTGGTCAGCGCCTCGCACAAATGGAAGAACTCGTCGAGCGCTCGCTCCGCCTCGGGGAGCCGCTCCACCTCGTGCAGGAGCAGCACGTCCGCGCTCCACCAGCGCTCTCTCCATGCTCCGGCAACCCCCTCCGTGAGGGCATGGAAGAACTGGTCCGCGAGCTCCGGTATGGATAGCGACGCGACACGCCCCCTGGGCTCCTGCTCCCGAAAGCTGCGGCCCACCGCGTGGAGGAGCTCGAGGGTCTTCTCGGGGCTTTCGGAGTGCACGAAGAGGGGGGTGTACTCCGCAGGATCCGCCCGGATCAGCTGCGTCGCCGCCTTGAGGGCGAGTGCCGGGAACCGGCCCCGGAGCCCCTCCAGGCCCGGGCCTTCCGGGATCGGAGGAAAGGGCTTCTTGCGTTCCCGAGCCGACTTGAGGAGGCTCTCGGCCTCCTCCAGCCGCTCGGTATCGGCCAGTAGCACCGCAGACGTCTCCGGCCATGGGTTCCCCAGCGCGTGAAGCTCCGCTTTGATCTGACGCACTCGGCTGGCACCCTCCCGGAACTCGTGAAGGATCATCTGCCAGTCGGCGGGAGGGTCGGAACCCCTCAGGAGCTTGAGGATCGGGGTGGCCGCGATGTCGTCCGCCCTGGCGGATTCGACCAGCTCCTCCACTTGCTCCCGCCACCCGACGGTATCCGCTCCCGGCGGCGCCAGTGGCTCGTCGAGCCCACGCGACCGCTTCCTGGAGCGTACGGGAATCTTGAGTCCGAGCAGTGTGGGTAGTTCTTCCGGAGTGAAACTCCGCTTCTCGGTCTCCTGCTTCATGATGAGCCGATCGACGGTCGCCAGCATCTCGCGGACACCCTGAAACTTCGCTCGGCCGATCACCTCCGGAACCCCGTCCTCGACGCCGACCGATCGCTTGTCCAACTCCTGCCGGATGATGCGAACGCGGGTCTCGTGGTCGGGCTGAACGATGTCGACGACCAGCCCGTCCGAGAAACGCGAGAGAAGACGCCGATCGAGGCCTTCGATGTCGGCCGGTGGACGATTCGCGGCCACGACCACCTGCGCGCCCTTGCCCGACAGCTCGTCGATCGTCCGCACCATCATCTCTTGCGCGTGCGCGTGCCCGGCCATGTCCTGAAGGTCGTCCAGGATGAAGATGCCCACACCGGTCAACCGGTCCAGGAATGCCTCGCCGAACTCGAGCGCGTCCTCTACCTCGTCCATGTAGAGATCCGAGGTTCTCGACATCACGACGATGTCCGGATGGGTCTCCTTCGCGAGGTACTCGATCGCGGACAGGATGTGCGACTTGCCCAGACCCGGCCCGGAGTAGAGGACGAGCGGATTGTAGGTCGTTCCCGGGGACTCGGCCGCCCGGCGGCCCGCCGCGGATGCGAGGCGATTCGCTGGACCCACGACGAGATCATCGAAGGTCGGATGGGGTTCCGGGGCCTTCTGGGAGGCTCTCTTCTTCGCGACCACGCTACGGACCTTCCTTGCGGGGGAACAACCCCTCGAGGGATTCCAACAGCGCGGCCTCGAGCGCCTCCGGATCGTCCACGGCGTTCAGGCCCACGGCCTCTTCCAGCAGGACACCCGAGATGTCTTCGAGTCGAGGACCGAGATCCTCGAGACCCATCTTCGTGGTCACGACGAGGAGCACGAGGGGAATCCCGGCCCGCACCGGGAGTGGCGAGATCAGGACCGACCGGTCCGACGTTTGGATGAGAATGCGGGGGAAGCCCTTGTCGCCGGCGGCCTCTCCCAGGCGAGCCCCGCTGGCATGGAGGCTCGCCGCCAGAACGGCGACGTCCTCGACCACCCCGGGGTCGAAGCCTTCGGAACGCATGATTCGCCCAGAGCGGTCGAGCAACGCGGCCATCAGGACCCCTTCGAGCGCCATCAGCTCTTCGAGAAACTCCTCCAACCCCGTGGTCTCCCGATCCTGGGGTCCGCTCTCGATCGGCTCATCCCATGCAGTCAATCTGCACCGCCTCCCCCATCGGTGTGCGTATCCTCGGCCCAGCGTACGATCGCCTCGAGGTCTGGTGGCAGAGCAGACCGGAACTTCATGGACTCCCCGCTCACCGGGTGCTCGAACGCCAGTCTCGACGCGTGAAGGAACTGCCTCTCCGCCCTTCGGGCCAGCTCCCGAGCCCACCCCCGATCCGGACCTCCCATTCCCCGCTCCCAGCCCTCCCCGTAGAGTCGGTCACCGACCACAGGATGGCCGATGTGGGCCAAATGCACCCGAATCTGATGCGTGCGGCCCGTCTCCAAGCTCACGTCCAAGAGCTCCGCCGAACGCCAGCGACGGTTCACCCGGACACGGGTCACTGCCCGCCTCCCCCCCTCCACGACCCCCATTCTCTTCCTCTCGCGCGGATGCCTCCCTATGGGCGCGTCCACGCGAAGATGTGCCTCAGGAAGATGTCCCCACGCGGCCGCAACGTACAGACGTCGCACCTCTCTGCGCTTCAGTGCCGAAGACAGCGCTCGATGGGTCGCATCGTCCTTCGCGACGACCAGGAGGCCGGAGGTGTCGCGGTCCAGGCGGTGCACGATCCCCGGCCGAAGTCTGCCCCCGATTCCCGACAGGTTCTGTACGTGGAAGAGCAGTGCGTTGACGAGGGTGCCATCGGGGTGGCCGGGCGCCGGATGCACGACCATCCCCGCCGGCTTGTCCACGACCAGAAGATGGTCGTCCTCGTAGACGATCACGATCGGGATCGGCTGGGGCTCGGCGTCGATCGGAGTCGGAGCCGGGACCTCGACTTCGACTCGGTCTCCCTCCGTGACCACGTCCGACTTTCTCGGTACCCGACCGTTCAGGAGGATCCTGCCGTCCGCCACGAGCGCGGCCACACGGGTCCGAGAGAGATCCAGACATCTGGACACCCAGGTGTCGAGCCGGGCCCCCGCCCCGTCGACATCCACCACGAGAAGTCGAGACCCCGAGGCGATCATTCCGCCCGGCTCAGGGCCACGCGCACGGAAGACCCGTCGATCTCGTCTTCCAAGACCGCGTCGAATCCTCCCGTGGCCCCCCCGGGGGCTCCCGACACCTCGAGGGCCAGTGTTTCTCGTGCGATGAACTCCTCGAAGCGCGAGACCGCTTCGGTGACCGGCTCAGGACCTTCGATCTCCAGCCGAATCCGGTCGGTGATCTCGAGTCCGGCGTCCTTTCGAAGCCGCTGGATCCGATTGACCAATTCGCGAGCCATGCCCTCGCTCTTCAGCTCCGCGTCCAGGGTCGGGTCGAGGGCGACCGCGTATCCGTCATGGGACTTGAGGACGAGATCGCCCTCCGCTACCTCCACGATCTCGAGCCACTCCGGCTCGATGGGTACTCGCTCTCCGTCCACTTCGATCGAGACCGTCTCGCCGCTCCGAAGCCGACGTAGGGACGCGGAGTCGAGCTCGCGAATCGTCTGTGCGGCCGTCTCGCTTCGCTTCTGGAAGCGTGGTCCCAGGGCACGGAAATTCGGCCGGGCTTCCAGTCTCACCAGCTCGTCTGCAGACTCCGAGAACGCCACGTCCTTCACGTTCAGCTCGTCCTTCAGCACCTCCAGCAACTCAGGCCGCAGGAAACCCTGTCCGGGGAGCACGGCATGGAGGGTCCGGAGCGGCTGACGGACGCGGATGCGGACTTCCTCGCGGGCTGCCCGACCGAGGGATACGAGCTCCCGAACACCCGCCATCTCCCGCTCCAGACCTGCGTCCATTCGCTCTTGGGCGGCAATGGGGAACGGAGCGAGGTGCACG
>JAHEKL010000027.1 GCA_024638345.1 Gammaproteobacteria bacterium
CCCACTCGAAGCCGGTGAAGACGGCGTTGGCATCCGCGATGAACGCCTGGGGCACGTGCTCGGGGAGAGTCAGGATGGAGACCGGCGTACGGCGCTCGATACCCAGCTCACCCAGGAGTTGACCGTCATGACTGAGAACTTTCGAGGTCTGCTGGGGCTCCCACGTCCGGATCTGCGCGATGGAGGGACAATCCGCACAGAGGTTCGACCACGATCCGGCCGCGAATCCGAGCCCTGCAGCGACCACTAAGAGCAGGGTCGTCCAGACGGGTGTTCGGCGAAGCAACTCGAGCACCTTCCCCATGAACTCACGCGCTCGAACGAACCCTGCCTCGGCCGCTCCGACGATCTGGTCGACTTTTTCGTTCAACTGATATCCCCGGGTTCCGTCCCACTCGCACACCCTCTCAAAGCACGAGTGGACTACACCACGTTCCAGAACCGGATCCCCGATTCCGCTCCCCCATCCCGTTGACAATTATAACCAAATTTACTGATACTATTCGGCATAATCTGCAGGGCGCCCGGCCGACGCGCCCGAGAGGTAGAGACGCATCCCTTGACGACCCGTCAATGAAGACCGCTGAGACAGGGAATTCCAACCCTGCTCAGCAGAGGAGTCTCCCCCACAGACCGCTGCCCTCCCTCCGAAGTCACATCTCGACTCCGCGTGCGCCGGTTCCTCCTCAACGCCCCGTCCGCCGCCGGATGATCCAGGTCGGTGGCGTCATGACGGCCGCCGCCCTCCTCTGGCCCTCGCCGCATATGGCCCTGGAGGCCCAGCAGTCCGTCGTGACGGGGGTCGTGACGGATGCCTCGGGGGTGCAACCGGTGGCTGCGGCCGACGTCTTCATTGCCGGAACTCCTCTGATCGTGGTTACGGACGCGAACGGCCTCTACCGTCTGACCAACGTGCCCTCCGGAGCTGTGGAGCTGAGGGTCGAAAGGCTGGGATACGTGCCGCAGAGTCGGCTGGTGCAGGCCACCCCTGGAGCGACCGTGACGGTCGACTTTCAGCTGGAAGTCTCTGCGATCGCGCTCGACGCCGTGGTGGCGACGGCAACCGGTCCCCAACGGCGCCGCGAGCTGGGGAACGCGACGGCCACCGTGCAGGCAGCGCGTGAGCTCGAAACGACCACCCCCGGAACGCTGACCGACTTGCTGCAGGGGAGAGCAGCGGGGGTCCAGGTCGTCCAGTCCTCGGGCACGGTCGGGAGCTCGGCCACCATCAAGATTCGCGGAAACAGCTCGATCAGCCTGGACAACACGCCGCTCATCTACGTCGACGGCTCGAGGATCTCGAACGACATTCGCTCCGGTCCGGGTGTCGGCGGTCAGAACACGAGTCGATTGAACGATCTGAACCCCAATGACATCGATGCGATCGAGATCGTGAAGGGACCCTCGGCCGCGACCCTCTACGGCACCGAGGCGGCTGCCGGTGTCATCCGGATCACGACGCGCCGGGGCCGAACCGGTCTGAGCGAATGGACCTACCGGAGCTCGCTCGGGGCCAACTGGGACGCGACGGACTGGCCCTCCAACGCCGTGAGCCTGAGATCCCCGTTCCTGTTGGGGCCTCCCGCCCGGGACACGGTCTACACGTTGAATCTCCTCGAAGGAGTCGGGACGGATCAGGACCCCTGGCGCACCGGTCTGGAGCAGTCCTATGGGGCTGCGCTCAGAGGTGGGGTCGAAGGTGTCACCTATTTCGTGTCCGGCGATCTCTCGGATCGGGAGGGGAGTCTCTCCAACAACGAGTCACAGCAGCGCACGCTACGAGCGAACTTGAACCTGGCCCCCTCGGACGACGTGGACGTAGCGGTATCCACCGGATTCGGAAGCACGGATCTCTCCCTGCCGAACAACGACAACACCACCCTCGGATTCCTTGGGGTGGCGCTCAACGCGTTCGCATGGGAGCTGCCACTCGTCCGCGACGATCCTGTGACTGGAGCCCCCGGGGTGGAGACCTGTGCAATCGACTATGAGGGATCCCTCGCCTTCGGCGTGCCTCTGGGCACCATCGGCTGCGCGGGCGAGGCGTTCTTCTCGGGTCGGACCTTCGAGGATGTGGCTACCGTCTCGAGCACGCAGAAGATCGAACGCTTCACCGGTAGCGTCGCGGTGGACTACCGGCCGTCGGAGTCCGTGCGAGCGCGGGGGACGGTCGGGTACGACCAGTTCTCCGATCAGACGGGCACCTTCATCCCCGTGGATCCGACTCTCGTATTCGACAACCTCTCCCTCGGGTTTCGGCAGATCCAGAACTTCGTCAGCCGGAATCTGACACTGGAGGGGAACCTCGCCGGAACGTTCGAGCTCTCGCCGACCCTCACCTCCACCACGACCGTGGGGGGCCAATTCTTCGCGGAGAAGCTGGAGTCGGCCGCGTCATTGGGCCGGACTCTTCCCGCGGGGACGAGCACAGTGTCCAACGCAGTGACCACGGAGGGCTTCGAGTCGGTAACCGAGACCCGCACCCTCGGTATCTTCCTCGAGCAGCAGATCGCCTATCGGGATCGGCTGTTCCTGACGCCCGCCGTGAGGGTCGACGAGAACAGCGCTTTCGGGAGGAATCTCGGACGGCAGGCCTATCCGCGAGTGATGGCCTCGTACGTGATCAGTGAGGAGATGTGGTTTCCGACGGACCTGCTCCAGTCCCTCAGGCTGAGGGTGGCGTGGGGAGAGTCCGGGAAGCAGCCGGCGAGCTTCGCTGCCCTTCAGCTCCTGGAGGCCCAACGAGTAACGTTTCGGGGTCAGGACGTGGCCGGTGTGGTCGTGCAGCGTGCCGGGAATCCCGATCTCGAGCCGGAGCGTGGGCAGGAGCTAGAGGTCGGCTTCGAAGCGGACCTCATGGATGGACGGGTGGCGGTCGATTTCACTTGGTACGATCAGCTCACCAGAGACGCCATCGTGGCGCGGCGTCTGGCGCCTTCGACCGGCTTCCCAGATCGCACCTTCCAGAACATCGGGCGGATCCGGCACACGGGGGTCGAGCTGGGGATCACCTGGGTGGGCGTCAATCGCCCCGATCTGTTCTGGACTTGGCAGCTGGTCGGCGGAACGTCCAAGGGGAAGATCACTCAGCTCGAAGAGCCCATTGTGTACGGGCTGAACGGCGACACCCAGAGACATCAGAAGGGCCACCCCTTCGGCGCGTACTTCAGTCGGAAATACACGATCGGCACGGACGGGTCGCCAGAAGCCACCGACGAGCCGGTCTTCCTCGGTCACCCGACCCCGGAGTGGGAGGGCTCGCTCTCGACGAGCATCCGACTCTTCAATCGGCTGACGCTTTATGCGAACCTGGGGTTCGCCGGGGGACACCACCTGTTCAACAGCACCGAGGAGTTCCGCTGCGGCTTCCTCGGGGGCGGACCGAACGGGGGAATCTGCCCCGCGATCTATGAGGAGGGGCCGGACGGAGAGCCCACGAATCAGGCTCGAATCAAAGCGGCCGCGGCGGCCGACAACCAGTACTCCCCATGGATCGAGGATGCGGACTTCGCGCGTCTGAGGATGGTGGGCGCGAGGTTCGATCTGCCGATGGGCTGGGTGACTCGCCTCGGGGCCAGTCGGGGGGACTTCACCCTGACGGCAGAGAACCTCGCCCTGTGGACCGCGTATTCGGGTGTCGACCCCGAGGTCAATTTCGCCGGGGCCGATCCCAGCACCCGGGCGGATTTCCTGACACTCCCACCGAGCCGGCGGATCACCGGACGCCTCTCGATCACGTTTTGAGCCGAGGACACGTGCGAGGCACCAACGGACGTTCGCAGCCCCCGGCTCGCTCCGGGGTCGGTTTGGCCGGGTCGCTGGTCCTGTCGTGCCTGGCCCTCGTCGCGCTCTCCGGCTGCGAAGGCGGGATTCTCGACGTAGACGACTCGGGGGTGATCGTTCCCGCGGACCTGGACGCAGCCGGACCTTCGGCCATCCCCACACTCGTGAACGGTGCCGTGGGCGCCTACCACGAGGCAGTGGATGGCGTCGTCCGATACACGGCGCTCCTGACCGACGAGATGATCCTCGCCGGAACGTTCCCGACGCGCTTTCAGGTCGACGCACGTCGAATCCAACCGAGCAACGCCGACGTCGAGGGCGAGATGTACACGCCGCTACACCGAGCCCGTCTTCAGGCCGATACGGTGGCCTTCCTCCTGGAGGACAAGCTCGATGACCCCGATTTCGCGGAGTCTGAGCCCCTGCTTCGGGAGGGCATCGCGATTGCAAAGCTCTACGCGGGCTTCACGCGACTGTGGCTCGGGGAATCGTACTGCTGGAGCATCCTCACGGGTCTCTTCCCCGAGAGCGCTCCCGTGATGCCCGATGATCGCGTGACCGAGGCCCTGGCCATCCTCCAGGAGGCCGAAGGGAGAGCGGCCGCCATGGGGCTGTTTCCCGTGGCGTTGGCGGCGCTCATCGGACAGGCTCGAGCACATCTGTGGCTGGGTGACTTCGATCAGGCCGCAGCCGTCGCGAGCCTCGTGCCCAGGGGATTCGTGTATCGAGCGGAGTATTCCGGAAACAACGCCGAGCAGTACAACGGCATGTACACCTTCACGTGGGGAGATACGCAGGCGATCCGATGGACCGTGGGAGACGGCACGGCGGGGTCGAGCGGCGGTGAGCGGTGGGAGCACCTGGAAGAGTTCCTGGCCCTGGGACTGCTTCGCAACCGTCCCCCCGGGTTCACCGCGCTCTCGCAGGCAGTGCCCGTGGTGCTTCAGATGCTGTACAATGAGCGCGGCAGCGACATCTTCATGGCTTCGTGGACCGAGGCCGCCCTGATCAGGGCCGAGATTGCGGTTCGCTCAGGTCAGACCGGTCTCGCCGAAGAACTGCTCAACGATCTGCGCGCGGACTACAGCCTGAGAGCGACGATCGAATGGGGAGTGAATCCGCCTCCAGGTGGAAGCGCCCTCCTGCCGATCCAGCTGTCCGGTGACTTCGAGCCGGATCTCGCGCGTGTCGTCGCCGAGCGGGCCAGGGAGCTCTGGCTGACCGGCGATCGTCTGACCACAGGAAGACGGCTCAAGCGCGATCCCCAGGTCGCGATCGATCTCTTCCCACCCAAGGCGCAGATCGGTGGAGGTGAGGACATCGCCTTTCCCATCCCCCAGATCGAGCTCGACAACAATCCCGAGCTCACCAGCGGAGACGCCTGCCCCGCTGGTCAGTCCGTCGGGAGCTGGAGCTGAAGCTTCATGTCAGACCCATCGGAGCGATCGATCGCCCCAGAAGACGGGGATGAGAGTGCCCGTCGGCGGACTGGAGGCAGCTTGGGTACCCCCGAGCATGCCACGGCCGGAAACCGCGACTCCTTCGAGGCCGCACGAGTAACGGTCCAGCGGATCGAGAAGCCATGGGGTCACGAGCTGGTCTGGGCCCGCACGGACGAGTATTGCGCGAAGGTGATCCATGTCCGAGCAGGCGAGGTGATACCGTTGCAGCTCCACGAGGAACAGGACAGGAGTCTTCGATTGATCCGTGGCCGGCTGACTCTCGAGATCGGGCCGGGAGCGAACTCGATGACATCCATTCAGATGAGCCCGGGGGACGCGGTTCGCATTCGTCCCGGCATGCTGCACGAGTTTCGTGCGATTACCGAGACGGAGCTGATCGAGGCCTCCACTCCCGAGCTGGATGATACCGTTCAGCTGCGCGACCTCGGTCGGAAGGAGGCGCGAGGCATGGATGGCACGGAGTGAACGGAGAGAAGGCGCCCCAAACGGGTCCGATGACTCCGTTCATCCTGTCGTTGGGTTCGAACCTGGGTGACCGGCGGGCACACCTCGAGAACGGGCTCGACTTCCTCTCACGCTACGTGCGGGTCGACGCGGTTTCGCGCGTGGTCGAGTCTCCGGCCTGGGGACCCGGTTCCCCTCAGCCGGACTTCCTCAACCTGGCTCTCAGGGGAAGCACCGCGCGAGACGCCTTCACGCTGCTGGGCTTGGCACACGCGGCGGAGTCGGCCGAGAGGCGGATCCGGACCGAGCCCAAGGGCCCTCGGACCCTGGACGTCGATCTGATCTTCTTCGGTATGCTACAGATCCGATCCGCACGGCTGTGGCTCCCCCACAGGCACTGGGCCGACCGTCCATTCGTGTGTCGACTGATCCCGGAGATCGCCGGTGACATGATCGATCCAGAAACGGGGGCTTCGCTTCGAGACCTGTCCTGGGACGAGCCGCCCCCCGAGGACATGAGGGTGGTGGCTCCCATACGCCCACCCAGCGGTGCCGAGCCGGTGAGAGATGGATAGGGTACCCGAACCTCGGCGGTCGGACCGGGAGGTTCGGGTCGCAACCTCGACCGGTGGTGAATATCCCGTTCGAATCGGTAGCGGCACTCTCGATCTCCTGGCTTCGCTGATTGGGTCACTCAGTCCGGCGCACGCGTATGCGCTCATCGCCGACGCGAAGGTGTTCGACCTGCACGGAGAGCGTGTTCGGGCGGCTCTGGATGCAGTGGCCCGGCCGATCACCGTTCATACGTTTCCTTCCGGCGAAGAGAACAAGAACCGGGAGCATTGGAGCCGACTGACCGACGAGCTCCTCTCCACCGGTCTCGGGAGAGACGGGTGTGTGATCGCGTTGGGTGGTGGTGTCGCCGGTGACCTCGCCGGGTTCGTCGCTTCGACGTACATGCGCGGCATCCCGGTGGTGCAGCTCCCCACTTCGCTCGTAGCGATGGTGGACGCGTCCGTAGGCGGAAAGACGGGCGTCGACGTGCCGCTCGGGAAGAACCTCGTCGGCACGTTCCACCCACCGCAGTTCGTGCTTGCGGACACGGACCTGTGTGCGACCCTTCCGAGAGTAGAGCGCAGCCAGGGGCTGGCAGAGGCGGCGAAGCACGGCGCGATTCTCGATGCCGAGTACTTCGCATGGATCGACTCCCATGCGAGTGCCCTGCTGGATGGAGATCCCGAGCTCACATCGGTGCTCGTGGGCCGGTCGGTAGAGCTGAAGGCTCGTGTGGTCAGCGAGGACGAGAAGGAGGGTGGGCTGAGGCAGATCCTCAACTTCGGACACACTCTGGGTCACGCCTTGGAGGCACTGTCCGGATTCCAGCTTCCGCATGGGAGTGCGGTCGCCCTGGGGATGATCCTCGAGGCCAAGCTCGGAGAACGACTCGGGATCACAGGAGAGGGCGTCGCCGACCGCCTGAGCCGAACTCTGCGCAGGCTCGAGCTGCCGACTGCCCTTCCCGAGGACTCGGATGTGGAAGGTCTCATCGACCTCGTTGGACGGGACAAGAAGGCGCGTGGCGGCGCGTCGCGATATGTGCTTCTTTCCGAGCTCGGGACGGTGGACCGAGGAGAGGGATGGAGCCGGAAGCTGGAAGCGTCGGACGTGCGTGATTTCCTTTCCCGACCGAGCTGAAGAGCCGGTTTGACGAGGGTCGAGGGCCCGTCTATTCTTCCTGCTCCCGTCGACGGAATTGCGGTTCAAGGCTCCCCCCGGAGGTGACATGGCGCTCACCGAGCGCTACCAAGGCTTCACCGTATCGCGGGTTCTTTCACAACGAGCGACAAGCGACCCCGAGAGCCTCTTCGTCCTCACGCGTGGGGCACGACTGACGTACGGGGATGCCGATGCGAAAGCGGAAGCGCTCGCCGCTTCCCTCGCCAACCTGGGCGTAACACCCGGGGATCGCGTGGCGATCGTCCTGCCTCCCTGTCCCGAGTTCGTGATCTCGCTGTTCGCGGTAGCCAAGCTGACTGCAATCGCCGTTCCACTGGATCCGCGCCTCACGGATCCAGAGCTGCAATACAATCTTCGGCACTCGGGTGCCGTGGGTGCTGTGATCGCGGAGACCCTGAACGGGATCGACAACCTGCACGTGTTCGAGGAGTTGACTCCGCTTCTGCCCGAGCTGCAGTTCCTCGTGACCGTAGGCGAGGACGATCTGTGGTACGACGACCGCGTGTACCCATTCCAGGACCTCGTGTCCGCCGGTGCGGGCCGCGACTTCCCGATGTCCGATCTCGACCCGACGATCGATCCTTTCGCGATCGTGTACACTTCCGGAACCACGGGAAAGCCCAAGGGCGTGGAGTTGACCCACCAGAATCTCATTCACCCCGCAGCAGCGACCGGTGACGCGGTCCGTCTCGAGCCCGGGGACCGCGTGGTCGGAGTGACGGCGCTCTTTCACGCGTTCGGCCTGGGGCCCGGGATCATTGGGTCGGCGCTCGTAGGAGCCGGCCTACTGCTACAGGACCGGTTCGATCCGGCGGAATGTCTCGATCTGGTGGAGTCGGAGCGCGCCACGGTGCACTACGGCGTGCCGACCGTCTTCGCGGCCGAGCTTCGAGAACAGCGGGTCCGTGCCCGGGACCTCTCCACCCTCAGGGTCGGTGTGGTAGCTGGGGCTCCGATGCCGGAAAGCCTCTTCCAGGCCGTCGAGGAGGAGATCTGTCCCAATCTGCTCACGGCGTATTCGCTCACGGAGGCGTCGTCCACCGTGGCGATCACCGGACTGAACGATTCTCCGGAGGTGCGTCGGATGACGGTAGGTCGCCCAGTTGCCGACACTCAGATCCGCGTTCTCGACCCCGCCGGCGACGAGCTGCCCGTCGAGAGTGTCGGGGAGCTCGCAGTTCGAGGTCCCGGTGTGATGAAGGGCTACTACCGCCAACCGAACGAGACGGCGGCCGGGTTCTCGGACGGCGGCTTCTTCCGGGTGGGAGATCTCGGAATCGTGGATGAGGACGGCTATGTGCATTTGGTAGGAAGAAGTAACGGAGTTATGATTCGAGGCGGTTCGAACGTCTATCCAAGGGAAATCGAGGACAGGCTACACGCTCACCCGGCCGTAAGAGAAGCCGCCGTGGTGGGAGTCGAGGATGAGCTTCTGGGTGAAGCCATCTGCGCCTCGATCGTGCCCGTGGAGGGGGCCATCGTCACAGAGGACGAGATCCGGGAGTGGTGCCGTCGAACCTTGGCAGACCACAAGGTCCCGGACGAAGTAACGTTCTTGGACGAGCTTCCCATGACGGGGACCGGGAAGGTTCGACGGGTGGAGCTGGCTCGCCTCCTCAAGGAGGCCCGCCAGGGGCCATCCACTTGAAGCTCCGGGGAACTTCCCCCGACCGATCGCCTGATCGCATCATCCCCTTGGGGGGGTGCCGAGTTGAGGGCCGGTGGGGAGGTTTCGCGGCAAACGAAATCCACGCTGCGAAAGTGTAGACAAACCACATGAGTATTCCATTCTCCAGGGCTCCCCACATAGAGGGAGCCGCTGTACCGCCTCGTTCATCCAGCGCACCCAACGCCGCGCTCCTCGTCGACTTCGATAACGTGACGATGGGGATGCGGAGTGATCTGTCCAAAGAGCTGAAGACCCTGCTCTCCTCGGACGTCATCAAGGGAAAGGTCACGGTCCAAAGGGCTTACGCGGATTGGCGACGGTATCCACAGTACATCGTACCGCTCTCCGAGGCGTCGATCGACCTGATCTTCGCGCCCGCCTACGGAAGCAACAAGAAGAATGCGACCGACATCCGAATGGCGATTGACGGGATCGAGCTGGTATTCACTCGACCCGAGATCGGCACCTACATCCTCCTCACGGGCGACTCCGACTTCTCGTCGCTCGTGCTGAAGCTCAAGGAGTACGGCAAGTATGTGATCGGCGTAGGGATGCAGGAGTCGTCCTCGGATATCCTGGTCCAGAATTGCGACGAATACTACTCCTACACGTCGCTTTCGGGTCTCCGGAAGGCAGAGGAGGGGTCTGCGGGACCCACGGATCCATGGAGTCTCGTCTCACAGGCCGCCCAGCAGATGGGACGGCGGGGCGACGTCATGCGGTCCGACCGACTGAAACAGGTGATGCTCGACATCGATCCGTCCTTCGACGAGAAGAGCTTCGGCTTCAGCAAGTTCTCGCGATTCGTGGCCGAGGCGTCGAAGAAGGGGCTCATCGAGATCCGTAGGATGGAGAACGGCCAGTACGAGATCTTGGCCTCGGCCGGCGCCAAGAAGCCGGACGAGTCCAAAGACTCTGGGCGGCCCAGCGAGCGTTCCACCGAGCGGAGACGCTCGTCGTCCGGGAGTGGACGCGGCAGGGGCGGGCGTGCCGGTTCCGACGACGGGACCTCAGAGACGACCAAGTCCAAGGGTCCGAAAACACTCGAGCCTGCCTATGCATTGCTTCGAAAAGCCGTGTCGGATCTCCTCGAAGAGACCTCGGACGGGGCCGTCAGGGATTCGGATGTGAAGCGACGTATGCTCGCTCTCCAGCACGGCTTCGACGAAGGAGAGCTGGGCTTCCCCAAGTTCTCTCGATTCCTGCACAAGGCGGACGAGGACGGGATCGTCGGGCTCGAAAAGACCGAGCGAGGCAACTACCAGGTGCTCCTGCCCGCGGATGCCGTACTGGGGGCGCCCGAGCCACCCTTCGATCGAAAGTCCGGGGCGTCTCCGCTTGCCGAGACGGGCGAGACGGGCATGATCGATCTCGAGCGGCTCCGTCTGCCGACGGGCCGAGACAGTGTCGTGAAATACCTGAGCAACTCGTATG
Organism: Gammaproteobacteria bacterium; assembly: GCA_024638345.1. Lineage (GTDB taxonomy): Bacteria > Gemmatimonadota > Gemmatimonadetes > Longimicrobiales > Gaopeijiaceae > JAAXGI01. Next base: position 10,531 of record JAHEKL010000027.1, read on the forward strand.
GCGGTGTGGGAAAGCGCACCGCCGAGACGCTCGTGGACAGTCTCGGCGAGCGTCTGTTTCATGTACTGCAAGCGGAACCTTCGAAGGTCGCGGAGATTCTGCCGCCGGCGAGGGCCGAGCGGGTGCTGTCGGGATGGAGGGCGGACTTTCAGCGACGTAGCGAGCGGCACGCGCGGGAGCAGGCCGAGACCACGCCGGGCTCCACGGCTTCTGGGACGGCGATCGCTCCCGAGTCGCGGGCGGGGCACGCCGGGTCGGGCGAGGACGTTCCGGGCGCGGTCGAGACCGGCAACGGGGACGGCGCGGAGCAGCCTCGGGTCGGCCGGAGTCCACGGCGGGGGAGGCGAACTCGCGGTGGCGCCGGCTCGGCAGCCTGAGTCGGACGTCGGCTCGGACGCGCCCGGCTCAATATGGAGCGCTCGGAGCGCCATGTCTGATCAGACATGGCGCTCCTTGCTTTCGGGTACGGCGATCTCCGAACGCACGCTCCCGAGCGATGCCGAGCGGGCGGCGCGGGAACTCCTCGGGTGCTACCTCGTCTCCACGATCGACGGAGAGCCGACAGGTGGAAGGATCGTCGAGACCGAAGCCTATCTCGGTGGTCGCGACCCTGCCTCCCACGCCTCCGACCGAGTCGGCCGGACGCGTCGAAACGCTCCTATGTTCGGACCTTCGGGAACCGCTTACGTCTACTTTATCTATGGGATGCACTGGTGCTGCAACGTGGTGACCGGCGGGGAGGGCGACCCCCAGGCCGTTCTGCTCAGGGCGATCGAGCCGGTGCTGGGAATCGAGCGGATGCGGTGGAGAAGGGGACGAGACCGCGATCTGACCAATGGCCCGGCCCGTCTCTGCCAAGCTCTCGGCATCGACGGTACCCTCAACGGGCACCTGCTCGATCGAGAACCGCTTCTGGTGGTGTCGGGTGAGATCCGCACGGATGAAGAGATCGGAGTCTCGGCCAGGATCGGTGTGACCCGCGCCGAGGATTGGCCCCTCCGGTTCTTTCTGAAGGCTAGTCCCGACGTGTCTCGTCCTAGGGTCGGGTCTTCCCGGTCGCGGGCGAAGGCGTCTTGAGCGATCCCGGCTGGGTGTCGGTGCTTCCACCGGTGCTGGCGATCATCCTCGCCGTCTGGACGCGTCAGGTATTCCTGTCTCTCGGCGCCGGGATCTGGATCGGTTGGACCATCTTGGAGGGTTGGAATCCGCTCTCCGGACTCGCCCGATCGGTGGAGGCGGCGGTCGGGGTCATGTCGGACCCTGGGAGCGCGAGTGTCATCTTCTTCACGCTCCTGATCGGTTCCCTCATCGTAACGGTCGAGCACTCCGGGGGGGTCCAGGGGTTCGTGCTGTTTCTGGAGTCACGACGGTGGGTGGACAACGCGAAGAAGGCGCAGGTCCTGGCTTGGGTCACCGGCCTCGTCATCTTCATCGAATCCAACATCACGGTTCTCGTGGCCGGGTCGGTGGCGAGACCTCTCTTCGATCGATACCGCGTGTCGCGTGAGAAGCTGGCCTACCTGATCGACACGACCTCCGCGGCCGTTTGTATCCTGATCCCGCTCAACGCGTGGGGCGCCTACAATCTCGGAATCCTGGGCAATCTCGGGGTCGAGGATCCGCTGGGCGTCTTCCTGGGTGCGATTCCGCTGAACTTCTATGCACTGGCTGCGATCGCCCTCGCGGGTGCGTCCGTCTTCTGGCCGTTGGACATCGGACCCATGGCCGCCGCGGAACGGCGGACCCGCGACGGTACACTGCATTGGCCCTCCGCCCGTCCGATGATCGACGACGAGATCGTCAGTTCGGATTTCGACGACCGTTCTCGCCCCCGCGCTCTGAACATGGTGGTGCCGATCGTCGCGATGGTGATGGCGGTTCCCGTGGGGCTGTGGATCACCGGGGGTGGGAATCTGAGCGCAGGTGAGGGTTCGACGTCCGTCCTTTGGGCCGTCCTCGTTGCGCTCGCTGTCGCGTGGTTACTGCTCCTGCTACAGGGAAGATCGGGGGTAGACGAGCTGACCCGCACGGCGTTGAAGGGAGCGGGTGGACTCCTTCCACTCGCGCTCATCCTATTGCTCGCTCTGGCGCTCGGGGACGTGGCCGGTCAGCTGGGCACGGGCGTATTCGTAGCGGACAGAACGGCTGGTGTTCTACCGACGCCCCTGTTTCTACCCGTCATCTTTCTGGTTTCCGCGGGAATCTCCTTCGCCACGGGAACGAGCTGGGGAACGTTCGCCATCATGCTTCCGATTGTCGTTCCGGCCGCCATGACGCTTGGGCTCCCGCTCTCTCCATTCGTGGCAGCGGCCCTCTCGGGCGGAATCTTCGGAGATCACTCGTCCCCCATCTCGGACACCACGATCATCTCGTCGCTCGCTGCGGCGACCGATCACATCGATCACGTGAGAACGCAGCTTCCGTATGCGCTGATCGCAGCCTTGGCAGCGAGCGTCGCCTTCATCGGGCTGGGGCTCGCTCTTTGAACAGCGGCGCGCAGATCCGGGTAGGGAAGGCAGCTGGCCAACTCCCGGTCGTGGGACAGGGACCCTACGGCCAAGCGCCGCCTCCCGATCAGAGCCGGTCGAAACGATGAAGATCGTCGTCTGTGTGAAGCGGGTCCCCGACACGGAAACGAGGATTCGCATCGACGCCCAGGGCCTTGGGATCGATCCCGCCGGCGTGAAGCACGTCGTGAGCCCATACGACGAATTCGCGCTGGAAGCGGCTCTCCGCCTGAAGGACGAGACGGCCTGCGAGGTCTCCGTGATGACCATTGGAGGTGAGGAGTGCGTCGAGACCCTTCGAACGTGTCTCGCGATGGGTGCGGATCGAGCCGTCCTGCTTCGAGGCGCTTTCGGTCAGGATGGGCTAGCGATTGCGAAGGCGCTCGCGGAGGCGCTGACCGCCGACTCCCCGGACCTTCTTCTCTTCGGACTCAAGGCGGCGGATGACGACCAGCAGCAGGTCGGGCCCATGGTCGGTACCCTGATGGGCCATCCGTGCGCCACAGCGGTAGCCAGCTTCGGTGTCGAGGGCGAGCGGGTGATCTGCGAGCGAGAGGTCGAGGGCGGAGTGCAGACGGTTACGCTCCCGCTCCCATCGGTCCTCACGATCACCAAGGGCGCCCATCAACCCAGGTATCCCTCGCTGAAGGGAATCATGGCGGCGAAGAAGAAACCCATGGAGATCCGTGAAGCGCTCGCGGGCCCCCAGCGGATTTCGGTGCGGAAGCTGGAGCTCCCGCCCGAGCGAGATGCGGGAAGAATCGTGGGAGAGGGAGTCGGGGCCGTACCCGAGCTGGTTCGGCTGTTGGCCCAGGAGGCGCGGGTCCTGTGAGCCGCCATCGCCGCGTTGGGCAGGGCAGGTAGACATGTCGGGAGTGCTCGCGATCGTGGAGGAGCACGGCGGTTCCTTCGCTCGCTCCGCCGGGGCCGTCGTCAGCGCGGCCGCGATGGTGGCTTCGAATCTGGACACGCGCGTGGAAGCGATCGTGCTGGGTGACAGCGGCGTGCAGGAGCGTGCGGCGTCTCTCGGGACCTTCGGGGCCCGAAAGGTGACGGTGGTCACGCACCCCGTCCTGGCCTCCTACCACCCCGACGGATACCTGGAGGCGTTGGAGCCCTTGGTGGGGGATGGGGAGTATGACGCGGTGCTCCTGGCGGCTTCGGATCAGGGAAAGGATCTCGCACCTCGTCTCGCCGCGCGCTTGGACGTCCCGCTTCTGCAGGAGGCGACGGGGCTCTCCGTCGACGGAGGCCGCGTGATCGTCACCCGTCCCGTCTACGCCGGGAAGGCGGTGCTGAGCGCGACCAGTGACGTGGCGCCACTCCTGGCCACTCTGAGGGCGAGTGCCTTCACGGAGCTTGGGGGAGGGTCGCCGGCAGAGGTGGAAGTAATCACGCCGTCGCTCGACGCCGAAGCCTGGCCCATGCGAATCGTGAGCCATCGATCTACCGGCGAGGGGCTACCGGACGTGTCCGAAGCCTCCGTCATCGTGTCGGGCGGAAGGGGGTTGGGTGGGCCCGAGCACTGGGGTGTGATGGAGGAGCTCCGACGCGCCCTGGGACCAGAGGCGACACTCGGCGCTTCCAGGGCAGTGGTGGACGCGGGGTGGAGGCCTCACTCGGAGCAGGTCGGCCAGACTGGTAAGACGGTATCGCCTCGTCTGTATTTCGCCGTGGGGATCTCGGGTGCGGTTCAGCATCTCGCGGGGATGCGGACGGCGGGCACGATCGTCGCGATCAACAAGGACCCCGATGCTCCCATCTTCAAGGTCGCAGACTACGGGGTCGTGGGGGATGCGTTCGAGATCGTTCCCAGGCTCGCCGAGGAGATTCGAAGCCTGAAAGAGTCCGGAGCGTCCGACTCAGGGCGGTCCGCCTAGATACCCGACCGGGTCGATCTGTCTGCCCGCCTTCCAGATCTCGAAATGCAGGTGCGGTCCGGAAACCGTTCCGGTGCTCCCGCTCACTCCGATGAGCTCGTCTTCCTCCAGGCCCTGTCCCCTGGAGACGTCGATGTCGGAGAGATGCGCATAGACCGAGATCACCTCGCCGGCGTGATCGATCCATACCACGTTGCCGTAGCCGTTCATCCATCCGGCGAAGCGAACTCGTCCGGGGGCCATCGTGCGGACCGGGGTTCCCTCCGCGGCTCGGATATCCACGCCCCTATGAAGATTCGGTAGTAGACCGTCCCACCGGACCCCGAAGGGGGACGTCACCGCATCCCGCACGGGCCAACGGGGCAGAGTGCAGCCGGACGTCGCGGCGACGCAGACCCCCATCAGGATCCACCGAACGGCCCTCGTTCTCATCGGTCTCACGTCCACCCCGCCAGAGGGATCGCGAGGACCTCGACCGATTGCCCCGTATCGATGGCCTCGACGCCCTCCGGAACCATGGCGAGGCCCTGCGCGAGGGCCATGCTGCGAATGACTCCCGAACCCTGACCTCCGGCCAATCTCGTACCGAGCTTTCCTTTCGAATCGCGTTCCAGTCGCACCCTGAAGAACCGGGTGAGATCTGCCGGGCCGCCCATGGGCTCCAAAGCGACAGCGCGGAGCGACGGGAGACGACGGCGGGTGTGTCCGCCGAGCGTCCGGAGCGCAGGGACTCCCAGAGTCAGGAAGGTCACGAGCGCCGACACCGGATTCCCGGGAAGCCCGAGAACAGGCACGCTTCCGTTTCGTCCGTCCACGGGCAGACGACCGAGGCTCACAGGACTCCCGGGTCGCATCTTCACTCGCCAGAAGTCGAGCTCGAAGCCGAGCTTCTCTAGGACACGCTTGACGAGGTCGCCTTCCCCCATGGAGGCACCACCCGTGGTGATGATCACGTCCGCCCTCGCCGCGACCTCCTTCAGGCCCCTCATGAGTGCCAGCTCGTCGTCGCCGATACGCAGCGGCTGGATCGGACTTCCGCCGGCATGTCGGATCAGCGGCGGAAGCGACGGCGACAGGACATCAGCCTTCAGAATACCACCCTTCAGGGCCTCCGGGTCGCCCGCCGGCACCAGCTCGTCGCCGGTAATCACCAGCGCCACTCGCGGTTCGCGATAGACCGGGACGTCCGGATCTCCGGTGGCGGCGAGGAGCGCGATCAGCCCGGGTGTCACTGCTTCACCGGGGACCGCGAGCCGGTCCCCTCGAGTCACTTCTTCCCCGGCCGGTCTCACGTGGCGACCGGGCTGCCGTCGTTCCGCCTCGCCTTCGAAAGAGAAACGGACCGAGCTTTCCGCTTCGGCTTCGCGGTCCGTGCGTTCAACCGGTATGACGGTATCTGCCCCCTCAGGGACCAGCGCCCCGGTCATGATCCGGACGGCGGCTCCCAGAGGTAGCGGCTCCAGCCAGGGTGCCCCGGGGCGACTCGACCCGACGACCGGAATCGGCCGCGATTTCTCAGCCCCGTCTTCGGCGCGGTCCACGTCCGCAAGACGAACCGCGTAGCCGTCCATGTGAGAGGTGGGCCCCGGGGGAAGGGTCAGGCGTGCGGTGATCTCCTGCGACACGGCGTGACCGAGCGCCGAGTCCAGGGGAATCCGAGCGGAGGCCGTCGTGCCCGTGAGTGCCTGGACACGCCGCGACGCCTCGTCAAACGAGAGCCAATCAGGCTTCCGGGTCTCGAATCCGGTCATCGGTGGTCAGAAGCGGTAGATGACCCCGAAGATGACCGATGTCACACCGATCCACTCCTGGTCGGGGAGCGGGCCGAATTCCTGTTCGACCGTGTTGAAGCCCACGGGCGTTCCCAGCTTCCAGATGCTCAGTGAAGCATCGGCCCGAAACTCGATCCGATCTCCTGGAATGAAGCGAAGACCGCCACCCATCGTTCCCAGGAACGAAGGTCCGAAGGCGAATCGTTCGGGTTGAGTGAGGGGTGCCTCGACCTCCGATTGAGCCGCGAAGTTTCCGACCAGGCCTCCTCCGAGTGAGACGAAAGGTGCGAGCCCCCGCCAGGTCCGAGCGCCGGTCAGGGTGAACCTGAGCCGGGCGTCGAGAGCGGCGAGGGTCATATCCACCGGACCCAGAGGCACCAGACCCACTCCGGAGACCGCCTGATAGACGACCCGGTCGGTGGGAAGCAGGTAACCCGTGAGCTCCAGGGCGAGCGGTCCTCGCAGCTCGATGGCGTACCGGCCACCGAAGAGCGTACCTCCTCCCGGTCCGAGTCCGAGCTCGCCGCGGTTGTCGTTCACGAACCCGACGACCAGACCGCTGCTGTGCGTGCCCTCGATGAAACGATACGGCGAAGGAATCGTCTGAGAGACGGCCCCGGGGGCCACCGCGAGCCCCAAGAGTAGGCCCAGTCCCGTGGTGAGCGCGTTGCGAATCGAACTGGTGGTCATGTAAGCCCGGCTCGGTGGAACCACGGCCCCGGTACACGGTTGCGACCCCGTCTTGCCCGACGTGCCGTCAAGGTTGGTCGGAAGCTACCCGAAGCGCGGCCGAGACAGCAACCCGTCATCGGCCGGTTTGCGGGAAGCGCGGGCGCCAGTAGTTTTTCGCTCGGAGCGGACCCGGGGGCGGACGGCTCATGAATCTTCCGGTCGCCCGCGTCGTAAGTAGGAGAGGGCGAATTCCCCACCCGTCACACCATGTCTCGAAGAGGTACCCGATGTATTGCTGGTCGTGCGGCGAGCCGTT
>JAHEKL010000235.1 GCA_024638345.1 Gammaproteobacteria bacterium
CACGGAGTCAGCTGGATGTAATCGATGACCGGTATCCTGGTGGTCTCCAGATCGAAGCGAAAGGAGTCCCCTTCGCCCGCACTGAAGCCCGATTGGAGCAATGCCTCGCGAGCGGACTCATTACGCCCGCTCGGCTTGAACGTGGCCGTTACGACAGTGACTCCGGACTGCTTCGCATCCTTCAGGATCTGGGTGAGAGCGAAGACATCCACGTGACGTCCCAGGATTCGGCACGAGAACATCAGGTCTCGGATGTGCCACTCGTCTTCGTCCGCAGCGTCCACGATCGCGAAGCCGATCAACCCGTAATCGCCGAACCGATCGCTGGCGGACACCCTCCAGCAGCGGAATCGGTCGACGTCGGCCACCAGCGCCGTGACTTCCTCGCGTGAGTAGCGGTGGTTGGAGAAGTTGAGCCGGTTGGTACGCTGAATGAGCTCGTGCACCCGGTCCATTTCCGCATCCACCGGCGGGGCCATGTCTACGCGCGCGTTCAAGCTGGCGAGAAAGGCGAGGTGGCTTCCCCCGTGTGCGATCTCCTCTACTTGTCGAACCTCCTCCTGTCGGTAGTAGCTCACACGGTCGCGAGCGGCCCCAGCCAGCCGGTCCGGTCGTGAGACCAGCTTGTTGCACAGCAAACGGAGCTCGGCCGGCTCGATGGCTTGAGCTCCCCGGAGCGTGCTCACGATCTCTTCTCGCTCATGAATGGAGTCATCCACGAGCACGATCGCGTCGACATTGATCCGGAGCGAATCCGCGAGGCGCTTCAGGCTCGCGGACTTCGGGCCCCAGCCGATCTGAGGAAACACGAAGAGATCCGCCAGACCGAGGTCCGCGAGGACTGAACGCGCGTCCTCGGGGTCGTTTCGGCTCACGATCGACGTGACGATGCCGTGCTCGATGAGCCTCCGAACCTGCTCCACGACAGAGCCGTTCACCTCCAAGGCCTCGGGGCCGTCCTCCACGAGGATCCCGTGCCAGAGGGTCTCATCGAGGTCGATCGCCGCGCACTTGATTCGGCTGACATCGAGGCTCGTCGACTCTTGATCGTCGAAGCGGACGAACTCGAGGACGGGGAAGAACAGCGTGGTCTCGGGGTCCGAGGTGTCAGGCGCGACGGAAACCTCGGCCAGCCCCGAAATGGGCACGAAGCCATCGATCAGCGTCAGCGGATAGAAGAACTGATTCTCACCGCTCAGCGCTCGCTCCTGGACCATCAACCGCAACCGGTCCTTCTCGGTCGGGCCCCGGAAGTCGACGACCAATGGAACCGGCTCGTCCCTCGGATTGAAGACCTCGACGAGGAACCCGTCGTATTCCTCGAGCGACCCGGTCACTGGCGCGAGCAGGTTTCCCCAGGGAAGGAATGCGATCCGGTAGCTGAAGCCGAGGAGGGTCGAATGCTCGGACGTCGTCTCAATGCCGCGGGCAAATCGCCGGCATCCGACTTCGCTCTTCACGAACATGTCGCAGGCATCGTAACAGGCCGGGGCCGCGCACTCGACGCAGTGCTCGCTCCAGCTCAGCGTGGAGTGCGCGGCGAGCCGAGTTCCGCTCGGAAAGAGCCTTGTCTCCGAGATCGTGTGTCGATGCTCCTCCTCTTCGGCACGCTGGGCAGCATCGAAGTAAGCGCTGCGACGGACACCGGAGTATGGGCCCTCCGCCCCGGTCCGGCTCGAATCCTCGTGGGTCGGGGGACTCCACCACTCGGGTAGCGGCTCGGCTTTTGGACGCCGGCGCAGTAGGCGATCGAGTCGATTCCGGAAGGGGACCATGAAGCCTCGGCCGCGGCGGGCCTCGCGTAGCGCGACCTCATCCTCCAATCGTGAGATGTACTCACTGACATAGAGAGGAGAACAGTCTTGGCTGGCGCACCAATTGAGCACGTATACGAGTGCGTCGAGCGAATCACGTCTCACCGCGCTGTACCAGTGAAAGTAGACGTGGATCGGGAGGTTCGGATTCGCCTCGAAGAAGGAGATCGCGCTGCGGAAACCGTCCAAGGGGCCATCGTGACTCCGCAGGAAGTCGTAGACGGACCCCGATGGTCTCTTTCGCCCCCTGACCAAAGCCTCCAGTCCCATCAGATTCCAGTCGTTGGGAGCACGAGAGGCGTAGTGGCGGTAACCAGCCACCCTGCGGTAAGGTTTGTGCGGATTTCCCCCGTTGAAATTTGCGATTCCCACACGGGCAACGGCCCCGAGCGCCGCTGCGGTCGGGTTGCACTTGCCCGTCCAAAGAAAGGACTTCACGAGTTTCCCGGGAGGAAGGAGCTTCTCCTCGATGGTCCGCACCGAGTGCTCCACCTCCAGGTCGAGGTCGATCCCCGGTGTTCTCCAGTCGTGTGGATGAGACCAGCTGTGGGAAGCCGCCTCGACGTTCTCCAGCGCGAGAATCCGCGAGGCTAGCGCCGAGTCGAATTCCCCGGAATAGCGCTCCATATCGCCGGCGATGACGGAGGCCGTGAACTTGAATGGGAAAGCGGTAAGTACCTCATCGAGGATCAGTTCCCCGACCAGCCGACCGGTTTCTCGACTCCGGTAGATGAACCCGTCTCCGTCGATCGTGATCAGGAGAGGCCGAGTTGGGGGCGAAGTGATGGTGCGATCCTCCTCGCGACGGAGCGGCTCACAGGACTGCAGCGGCCAGGCGGCGTATTCGGAGCTCAAGATGTCCGAATCGTGCTGGCCCGCCAAGATCGGCGAGGCTGGCGCTCCACCGGGCGCACCTCACAGCCTCGAGGTGCTCGCTTATCTTGTTCGGAGCGCTGACGAGTGAAGCGCAAGGCCAAGATGAGGATAGTCCGCGATAGCATGACCCCGACCGAGCCCTCAGCGACGGTTTGTTGGGCACCCGAAGACCGAAAGGTGCTCAGAAGGCTGGTGGGAGGCTATCTCCTTACTACTCTGCTACCTCGGCGCTTGGACTCCTGGCTCGTGCCGAAGCTGATCCGCATGAAGGTCCCCGCCACGCGCTTCGAGCCCTGGCCGGGCATGACCGAGGTGGAGCGCCGCATGCGTTTCGTACTCGAGCCTCATCGGCCGGCGCTGGACTTTCGAGCCCTCGCTGCCCACTTCGACGAAATGCGAGTCGAGCTCGACTGGCTGAGAGCGCGCTCGCTCCACCTGCGGGGACCGCATGTCGACACTACCGTCGAGGGTCGGGAGCAGCTTCCTGGGCTCGGTGAGAGCCCTCGAGCGGGGGAAGGAGTTGTCCTCTGGGGCATGTCCTTTTGCGGAACACTGGTCGTCAAGACTGCACTCAGCCGCGCCGGGATCCCTTTGGTACACCTTTCGGGGGTGGGACACGGGGGGTCCTTTCCGCCCACGCGCTTCGGTCTGCGGATCGTCAGTCCACTCTATTGTCGCGCCGAGAATCGATTCCTGGCCGAGCGCGTCTTGATCCCCGTCGACGGTTCCCTCGGCTATCTGCGAACCCTGATCGACCGTCTGGAGCGCGGCCACGTGGTGTATCTGGCTGGAGAGCGGCGGGCGACCCGTCGGAATACGAGAGTGCCCTGTCTGGGGCGACCCACGGAGTTCGCCCGGGGAGCCCCCGGGCTGGCGTATCGGACCGGCTCCCCGCTTCTACCGGTCACGGTCTATCGAACGGGAGTGCTGAGCTATCGCGTGGTGATCGAGGAGCCCGTCGATGTCGACCGGTCACTCCCCAGGGACGAATTCATCCACGAGGCCATCGTTCAGTTCGCCGAGCGGGTTGGACGCAATGTCCTCGAGCATCCCTCCGATTGGGATTGGTACCGACACACGGTTCCGCAGTGGGAGAACGAAACGCTCGGCGCGGGTGCTGCCTGAGTGGTCATCACGGCGGCGGGCCATGGCTCGAGCCGCGGCGGAGCGGTGCCGGGTCCGGGTCGCTGCGACTTAGGGGCGCAACCTTGAGGTTCGTGCGCTCCCTCGGGAGAGCTCTCCCCCCTTCGACCCTGAGCTGGTCCGATTGCTCTCACAAGAGATGCCACGTCGTCGACGCGGAGCACCGGGACGCTTTCCGGCGCTTCGGATGCAGGCGGCGGCGGGCGTTCTTCCCGCATCGAGTCCGCTTCTTGCCAAAAGCTGCCCCGGACGCCCTGTTTTTGGCTCGGAGGATCACTCGCGTGCGCCGTCCGCAGTCCCTTTGGACCCTCACGCTACACGCAGACCCGCCGGTGACCGACGAGTTTCCGGGCTCCATCTTCTTCGACGACGATCTCATCTGGCATCGTCTACACTTTGGCGAGCCAGGTCACATCAGCTGCGCATCGGCCGCCATTCGGGGGGACGAGCTCATCATCCTGGACTTGGTCTCGGACATTCACCAGCGGTCCTCACGCGTTCCGGAGTACCGGACCCGAATCGTGAATCGATTC
>JAHEKL010000236.1 GCA_024638345.1 Gammaproteobacteria bacterium
TGCAGCGATACCTCGACCGTATCGAGCGCTACGATCGGCAGGGACCTGCGATTCACGCGGTGCAAACTCTCAACCCGGAGGCGCTCCTCGACGCGGCAACGCTCGATGCGCAATTCGGGGAATCGGGTCAGGTCGGCCCCCTCCACTGCATTCCGGTGCTCATCAAGGACCAGGTCGAGGTCTCCGGTATGCCCACCACCTTCGGGTCGGTCATCTTCGCCAACTTCATGCCCGAGCGGGACGCGACGATCGTAGCGAAGATGAGGGACGCCGGAGCGATCATCTTGGGGAAGTCGACCATGGGCGAGTTCGCGAACGGATACGCGGGCTCGGCCTTCGGGCTGTGTCGAAACGTCTACGCGCTCGACCGGAATCCCAGTGGCTCCTCCTGCGGCAGCGGAATCGCCACCGCAGCCAACTTCGCTGCCGTCACGATCGGAGAGGACACTGGCGGCTCGATCCGGGGTCCGGCCGCGCACACGAACACCGTCGGTCTGCGACCCACGCTGCAGCTGATCAGCCGTCACGGCATGTTTCTCGGGAGCCCGACCCGCGATACCCTGGGACCGATCACCAGAACCGTACGGGACGCCGCAATCCTGACGGACGTCCTGGCGGGTTACGACCCGAACGATCCGGTCACGGCCTATAGCGTCGGCCACATTCCGACGACCTACACGGCGCTCCTGGACGCAGACGCGCTCGTAGGCGCCAGGCTGGGGGTGATTCGCACTCCGATGAGTGACACGACGGAGCCGGACTCGGAGGACTACACCCGCGTCAGGACCGTGATCGATCGGGCGATCGACGCGTTACGGTCCTTGGGTGCCGAGGTCTTGGATCCGCTCGAGATTCCAGGACTCGTCGAGCTGCTGGAGCGCACCGGGTCCAACCACGAGACCGAGGCGTCCATCAACGCCTATCTCGAGCAGCATCCAGGCGCGCCTGTCGAGTCCCTCCGTGAGATCGCCGTCTCGGATGTGGTGACTGCAAGGCGGCGCTACGATCACTTGGGCGCCCTGAATCGGTCGACGGACGACCTGGAGTACCTTCAGTCGATGGCGGCGCGCGAAGAGCTCCGCCAACTGGTCCTCCAGGTCATGGCCGAGAGCAGGGTCGACGCGCTCGTGTACGCGACCTTCGATCACTCACCGGCGCTCATTCCGGCGGATGTCCTCACGAATCCCGACGCCGAGGACGAATACGCCAAGGGAGGCAATCGGAGTCTCAGCCCGGCGCTCGGGTTCCCGGCGCTCAGCGTTCCCGCTGGATTCACTTCGGAGGGCCTTCCGGTGGGCATCGAGTTCCTCGGTCGGCCGTTTACCGAGGGGGTGCTCTTCGGGTTGGGCTACGCTTACGAGCAGGGGACGATGCACCGACGGCCACCTCACTCCACACCGCCGTTGTAGGAGCCGGTGTCGCCGACTCAGTCTCCATCGGGGCAGCGTGTTCGACGAACGGTCACCGGCAGATACGGGCCCGAGGACCCGGGAGGGCTCCTCGCATCTCCCACGTCCCGGACCCAGCCCGAGAGTGCGTCCGTCTCGCTCGAAGTCGCGAGCCGCATCGTGACGGCTCCCAAGCCGAAGGTTCCCAGCTCGATCGAATCTCCCGCGACCTCACGCCAGTAGGAGAAGGGGAAGGAAGAGGACTGGGCTTCGGTATCCCATGTCGAGGCCAGGTGAGCCGGGACCGGAGATCCATCCAGCCTATCCGCGAGAAGCTCGAATCCCCAGGGCAGCCGCATCTGCTCTACCGGGGGCGCTTCAGCAAAGAGGAAGCAGCCGACCACCGAAGGATCCGCCGCCTCTTGGGGAGAGGAGGCACAGGCCGTCGCTAAGGCGAGTCCGACCACGAAGCAGCCCCGCTCGAACGCCCGTCGTACCGCGATCACGGATGGATCACCCGCTCGATGGCACCGTCCGACCCGAGGACGAAGCGAGGCATTCGGAGGACGTCGCTGCCAACCTGGACACTCGAGAGGGATCCCGGAGACCCGTCCGGCGGCGCAGAACACGCTCCGGGACAGGTGTACGGGGAGGCGGCTTCCAGATCCACGGTGTAGCCGATGTCCATCAGCGCTCCGAGCGTCATTACGCTTAGAGGATTGTTCGAGGCGGCGATCTGCGGCGTCATGAGCTCGGTACCGTGAGTGAGCTCGTCCCAATGGGAGTCGGCAGTTCCGGGTCCGCCCGTTTCCTCCAGGTCGATCTCGTCACAACAGCCCCCGAAGGTCTTGTACTGCGCGACGCCGTTGGCACCGGTGTATCTCGGGGTTTCGGTTCCGAGTCCGGCGGCGAGCCCGAGGTCCTCGAAGAACCCGCCGGAGAACCCCATCGCATGCCCGATCTCGTGTAGGGCGATCTCTTCCATCAGCTCGCTGAGTTGAGGGACGAGGTCGGCGGAGTCGAAGGTCACGACTCCCACGATCGGGAGCTGATTCCCCCGGATGACACATGCGCCCGCCTGCGCGAGCGTACCGAAGGGGCCGTCTATAGGTTCGACGCTGACGAGCAGTGTGAGGTCGAAGAAGACACCGCCGTTGACCAGGGATCCGTTTCCATCGCAGGCACTCTCGGAGAACGTGCCTTCGGGAACGAGTCCCCCTCCGAGATCGCCCCGGATCGCCTCTTCCCAGCGCCCGATCGCGAGCTCCATCGCCGTCCGGACGGCCGGGTCGATCAGCGCCGCCCGAGCCGGGCCCCTTGCGACCGGGGCGGGCTGACCCTCGGACACCCAGTGCACCGTGATGTTGTAATCCGAGGAAGGAGCACCGGAAACCGTGAGCGTCAGCCCGGTCGTGCTCCGAAGATCTGCGCTCGAGGCCTCCGCGACGAAAGAAAAGATCCCAGTCGTCGTAGGAGAGCCGAACAGAACTCCGTCCGGTGCCAAGGACACACCCGGTGGCAGATCGCCCTCCACGAGCGACCAGACGTAGCTGACTCCGTCTCCCCCACTTGCCTCGAGCTGGAACGAATAGAACTCGCCGATGGACGACCCCGGAATCAGTGCCGTGAGGCCCTCGAGCGGGCCGCTCGCCGAGACGTCGAGCGTCGAGGACGACACCTGACCGTCTCCGCTCGCGACCTGTGCGGTGAAGCTGGATACGCCGGCCTCCAGCACCGTTCCCTCGATGATCCCAGAAGCCTCCAGCGTGAGTCCCGATGGGAGCGATCCCGAGAGCAGACTCCAGACGTATGCACCGTCGCCGCCGTCGGCCGTGAGCGACGCCGAGTAGGGCGTTCCGACCTCGGCCGCGGGAAGGGAGCCGGTGGTCACGGTGAGGGGCGGCCAGGCGATCTCGAGCGTCAGGCTGGCCGAGGCGGTCTGGCCGTCTCCGCTGCGGACGATCACGGTGAGGGGAAAGGACCCCTGATTGGCGGGTGTCCCCGAGATCATGCCACTGGAACCGCTCAGGGAGAGCCCAGGCGGGAGCACTCCGGACCCGACGTTCCAGGTGTAGGACTCGTCTCCACCTGCGGCCTGGAGGGTGACCGAGTACGCGGCACCGACCTCGGCCGGCGGCAATACGACCGTGGTGATGGAGAGTCTGGGGAGGGAAGAGCTGGGGCTGGAGCAGCCGGAAGCCGCCAGGATCAGGGCGGTCGCCAGGAGGCCCTTACGGTACAACAGTCCGGAGGTGCGGGAAGCATATGAGCACCTATCAATATAGGCGGTGCGATCGGCGATTGAAGAAGCAACGTTACTGGAAGCCGATGGAAGGAGTCTCAGAAGAGCATCCCCTCCGGGAAGGGGATGCCGGCGACCATGCCGAAGGCCACGAACAGAAGACCCAGGGTCACAGCCGTGAGTATCGACGAAGCACCCCATCCCACTTTCGCCTCCCACCGAAGGAAGGGGAGCAGGAACAACACGGCGGCCGGCAGGAAGCCCACCATGTAGACGGCGCTACACAACCAGGCGAGCCAGCCGATCAGCCTGAGCTCTCGACGCGGCTGCGTTCCGGAAGAAGGAGTGCCAGACCCATCCGGCCCAGCTCCGGAGGTGTCCGGTCGTCCACGAAGGGCGAAATCGAGTAGGATCGGGGCCCGACGAGGGCGCGTGCGGCGCAGGTCCCGAGCGAGCTGAACGCAAAGCAGGATCAGCGTCGGGCACACGACCCAGAGCGGAGCCAACCGCGCATTCGGGCTCAGGAGCAGGCTCTGGACCATAAGGACCGACGAGATCGCCAGAAGTGCCCCGGTGAAGCCGACCCTCGCGCTCAAGATGCTCTCCTCCACCTCCGTCCCGCATTTCGAATCAATGGCCAGATCAAGCTCGCGGCCAGCAGGGCGACGAGGATCAAGAAGAGCGGCCGGTTCAGCGGATCGAGCCGTCCGAGCTGGAAGAGGCGCATCGTGAGCA
>JAHEKL010000028.1 GCA_024638345.1 Gammaproteobacteria bacterium
TCACCCGCTGTGGAGCCTCCCGAACGTGCTGATCACGCCCCACACCTCCGCCGTCACCCGCCAGTTCTGGAGACGCGAGATGGATCTGATCATCGGAAACCTCGAGAGGTTCCTCGTCGGAGCGACCCTTTCGAACGAGGTCGACCGCCAGAGGGGATACTGAACCACCGCTTCGATCATCCGAAGCAAACGAGACTCCCGAAGAAGTAGCTAGCCTCGGTCCTTCACCTCCTCCCAAAGCACGTCCAGCTCCTCGAGACTCGCTCCCCGGAGGTCCACTCCGCGAAGCTCGGCGAGCGTCTCGAGCGCGCGGAATCGGCGCTCGAATTTGGCGTTGGCCCTCTCCAACGACACGGCCGCGTGCTCCTCCACGAGCCGGGCCAGGTTGACCACGGAGAACAGCAGATCGCCGATCTCTTCCTGGACGGCGTGGGAAGATCCCGAGTCGAGTGCCCCCCTGACCTCTTCGAGCTCCTCATGTACCTTCTCGAGCGCCCCGCCGGGCTCGTCCCAATCGAAGCCGACACCGGACACTCGCTCCTGGATTCGGTGCGCCTTCAACAGCGGATCGAGACCCTTGGCCAATCCCTCCAGAACGCTTTCATCCTGACTGCCGCCGCTGCGCTCGGCGGCCTTGATCGACTCCCAGGACTGGGGTGCGCCTTCTCCGAAGAGGTGCGGGTGCCGCCGGATCATCTTCTCTTCCAGGCCGCGGACGACCTCCTCACGGGTGAAGTGCCCGGATTCCTCGCCGACGACGATTTGAAAGGCCAGGTTCAGGAGCAGATCACCCAACTCGCCGCGCAGGGCCAAGCCGTCCTCGGAATGGATCGCATCCACGGTTTCGTGGACCTCTTCCAGCAGGTGGGGGACGAGCGTTCTCGCGGTCTGAGCACGGTCCCAAGAGCAGTTCGCTCGGAGGTACTCGACGAGCACCAGGGCCCGATCCAACGCCGCCGTCTCGGACTCGAAGATCCCTCCCTTGCCGGGCCTTTGAGGGCTCGGTTCGGCCGAAGGCTCCCTCGGATCGATACTCATGCGTCCTCGTTTCGCTGGGATCGACAGGTTCAAGAAAGCCGATGGTTGCTCGGGAGGTAGTTTCTCGCATCTTTCTGCGACCATGTCAACCGATCCCCGGACCCGAGCCTGGGTGGAGCTCAGTGCGCCCGCGCTTCGCCGGAACATGATCCGCGTTCGAGAGCTCGTCGGGTCGGACGTGGGGATCCTTCCTGTAGTGAAGGCCGACGGGTATGGACTCGGCGTGGCCGAGGTGGTTGCGGCGCTCGAGCCGTGTGAGCCTTGGGGGTACGCGATCGAGACCGTCGCAGAAGGCCGGCGGCTTCGTTCGCTCGGAGTGAGGCGCCCCGCGCTGATCCTCGCACCCGTTCCACCGGGTGAGGTCGAAGCCGCCGTCGCCGCGGAGCTGCGGCTCGCCATCTCCTCGATCGAAGCTCTGGAACGAGTGAACGAGGCGGCGGCAGCCCTCGCAAGAGAAGCGATTATTCACGTCGAGATCGACACCGGGATCGGTCGTGCCGGTTTCGACTGGCGTCAGGTGGGCCACTGGGGCCCCGAGGTCGACCGTCTGACCAACGGACGTGTCCGCTGGGAGGGCGTCTACAGCCACTTCTTCTCCGCCTCGGACGTCGAGTCGAACGCCATGGACATTCAGGGGGACCGGTTCAAAGAGGCTCTGCGGGGGCTTTCTGGGCAGCGGGACGGGCGCTGGATCGAGCACATCTGCAACTCTCCCGGACTCCTTCGTAGGCCCGACCTCGGCCTCGGCCTGGTGCGGCCTGGGATCTTCATCTACGGAGGACGCACATGGCCTGGGCTGCCGGAGCCGGAGCCCGTCGTGCGTGTGCGGGCTCGTGTGGTCCTGGTCCGAGAGGTCCCGGATGGAACCACACTGGGCTACGGAGCGACCTACCGTGCGCGCGGGAAGGAGCGCTGGGCGACGCTCGGAATCGGCTACGGTGACGGAATCCCGAGGGCTCTCGGAAACGGCGGCGCAGCGCTCGTCCAGGGTCGTCGAGTACCCATCATCGGAAGGATCTCCATGGGTGTGACGGTGGTAGACATCACCGAACTTCCCGAATCGTCCGTGAAGTCGGGAGACGAAGTCACGATCGTCGGCGAGGACGGAAGCGAGCACATCTCTTTGGAGGAGGTCGCCCGGATCTCGGGCAGCATCTCGCACGAAGTCCTAACCAGACTCTCTCCACGTCTTCCGCGCGTTTGGCTCTGAGAGCCTGTCGGGACGGAGGAATGCGGGGGTCGAACGCCCGGGGGTAAATGGGTATGCGCGAAGAGGAAGGGGGAGGGGGCGCAGGTTGAGGCCCCCCGTGTGGTTCCTGGCCACCATCGCCGTCGCTGTCGGCTCCGGCTGCGCAGACGCCGTTCCGACCTCCAGCGATGGTGGCCGCATTCCGGTGGACGCGGAGACGATAGAGGTTCGGCTTCCATTCTCGAGCTTCGCCAGGGATTACCAGATTCTGTCGGGATTCCAGTCACCCGCCGAAGTCCCGACGCTGACGATCGCCCACGAGTGGGCCGGAGAGCTGGAGTCCCGCCCCGTGATCCGGTTCGGTTCGCTGCCGGACGTGGTCAACGTCATCCCTCCCGGCTCGACGACCGGAGCGCAGCCCGACTCCATGTTTCAGCCCGTATCAGGCAAGGTGATTCTTCGCCTGGACACGCTGGGTCTGGGTGAGCAGAGATTCGAACTCGAGGCCGACGCGATCCTCACGCCGTGGCACTCGGAGACGGTGAGCTGGGAGCTCGCCGCGGATACCCTGGGTGGACGGCTTCCATGGCCGGAGCCGGGTGGAGGTCCCGTGCGACCCGTGGACTCGGCCACGTGGTTTCCCATCGTTGCCGATTCGGTGGTCTTCGACATCGACTCACTGACGGTCACGGAGTGGGCCGACGCCGATCTTCCAGATCGTGGTCTCAGGGTGCGAACGACGACACCTGGGTCCCGACTCAGCGTGAGGCGCTTGGATCTTCGGGTCATGGTCCGGTCCGAGATCAACCCGGACACACTGATACAGATCAGCGCGAACCCGGGTCGCGCCACCTTCATCTACACGCCGACGCCGCTCGTGTCGGACACGGTGCTAATGGTCGGAGGCGCACCCGCGGCACGTGCGCTGTTCAGGATAGAGCTTCCGGAGACGGTCGATCCCGGTCCGGAGGCGTGCGCGAGGGTTTCGTGCCCGGTCTCGCTCTCCGCCGATCGACTGCTCTTCGCGAGCCTTGCGCTACGTACTTTCCCGACACTCTCTCCGGGATTCGCCCCTGTGGACAGCGTGGCGGTGCAGGTGCGTCCCGTGCTGGCACCGCCACGACTGCCCCGCTCTCCCCTCTCTGCGCCGATCCAGGTCGCGGGTCCCCCGCTCCCACCCGAGTGGTTTTCCACCGAGCCGCAGACTCCCTACGAGATCGGAATGACCAACTATTTCCGTAGCTTGATCCAGCCGGACACCACCCGCGGCCCGGGCCCGTCATCGACCTTGGCCATCCTCGCGGATCCCGAGCCGTCGGGCTTGGATGTCATCTCGTTCTTCGGACCTGGGAGCGAGGCGGCGCCCGAGCTTCGTCTGATTCTGACGGTCACGGACGGAGTGTCGATTCCATGAGCCGGCGCGGACGGATCGGGGCCAAGATGGGGAGCGAGCTCGTACGAAGTGCCGCGCTGGCCGGGGCCATCGCCCTCACCGTGACGGCCTATCCGTCCCGGGGGAACGCGCAGTCGCTTCTTGCGGCGGATGGCCTCGGTCTGCTTTCCGAGCCGCTCGATGCGAGGTCCAGGGCTCTCGGGGGAGCGGGAATCGGTCTTTCCGGGAGCTATCTCACCGAACGCGACCCCGCCGCCAGCGCAGGACTCCTGCTCTCGACCGCCACCATGACTTTCCAGACCGGCGCTTCGTCGATCGAGGGCGGAGAGACTGCAGGGCATACTCGGTTTCCCAACATCGGCGTGTCTTATCCCTACGGGGGGAACGTCTTCGCCGTACGCGTGGCCAGCTTCTTGGACCAGGAGTGGGAGGCGGTGTCCGAGCAAACGCTCGACATCGGTGGTCGCTCGGTCAATTCGGTGGACCGCTTCCGCTCTACGGGTGGCATCGCGAGGGTGACCGTCGGTTGGTCTCGACAGATCGTCCAGTCGCTATCGGCTGGAGTCACCTTCGGTACCTACGCCGGCACGACGCGAAGGACGTTCAGCCGGTCACTCGATCCGGAAACGGTGGGTTCGGGCGTCGAAGCCTTCACGTCCGGATTGCGGCTCCAGGCTTCGGGAATCGTAGTGGGTGCCGGTCTGGGTTGGGATCCGATACCGTTGGTGCACGTGGCTGGCGCGTTCACCTGGTCGGATGATCTGAAGCTCTCTCCTTCGGAAGGAACTGCCGGTCGGGAGGGGGTCTATCGAATGCCTCTCGAGCTGAGGGGGGGTGGGACGGTCACACTGACGTCGGGCCTTGCGCTGCACCTGGGTGTGACGTACGCCGACTGGTCCGACACCGGGGCGGATCTCGCGGTCGGAACGACGAGGGACTCGGCGTGGAGTTACGGAGGCGGTCTCGAGTGGTCGGGTGGAACGCTGCTGGGAAGGACGGTTCCCATCCGTATCGGCGCCCGCCATCGTGATCTCCCATTCGACTCGAACGGTGACAGGGCCACGGAGCGAAGTCTCTCCGGGGGTCTCGGGTTCGATCTGGTCGAGACGGAGACCCTACCCCTGGCCCGGCTCGAGTTCGGAGTCGAGCGCGGTAGCCGGAAGGCCGGTCCGCTGACCGAGGACTACTGGAGAACCACCGCTTCGGTCCGCGTCGCGGCCGGCTGAGGTCCCTTACGACGATCCAGGTGTCGAGCCAGATGCAGGTTCACTACAAGACCTTCGGGTGCAAGGCGAACCAGTACGATACCGCGCGCATCCGACAGGAGTTGGAAGCACGGGGAGCCGACACCGTCGGGACGGCTGCGGCCGCCCATTTGGTAGTGGTCAATACCTGCACGGTCACCAATCAGGCAGATGCCGACGCACGTCGGTTCATCCGACGGGTGTGCAGAGAACGGCCGGATGCGAGGGTGGTGGCGGTGGGATGCTCCGTCGCGCTCAGAGAAGACGAATACCTCGGAATGCCGGGCGTCGCGGCGACCTGGGCCGGTCATGATCCCGTGGGCGTGGCCCAGGCTGTTCGTCGAGCGCGTCCTACCCTGGTTCAGCTCCAAGCCCGAACCTCGCTGGATCGGGTCGATCAGGAGCCGGTCGGAGCCGACATCCTGCTTCGTCGCGAAGGCAGCACGCGAGGCTGGCTGAAGATCCAAGACGGGTGCGACCGGAAGTGTTCGTTCTGCGCAACCCGACTCGCCCGTGGATCGAGTCGCTCGCGGTCTCCGGACCAGGTCGTTCGCGAGGCCCGCCAGCTTTCGAGCTTCCATCCCGAACTCGTCTTGACCGGGATCCATATCGGCCACTACGGGCGGGACCTCGATCCCTCCACGACCCTTTCGCGTCTTGTCTCCCGGCTCTTGGAGGCCGTCCCGAACGTGCGTCTGAGACTGGGAAGCATCGAAGCTACGGAGGTGGACGATCTGCTCCTCGGCCTGATGGAGGAGTCGGGAGGGCGCCTCGCACCCCACTTCCACATGCCACTTCAGAGCGGGTCCGATCCGGTCCTCCGACGCATGAGGAGATGGCATACGCGAGAGATGTACCGAAGCAGAGCCCTCGAGATCGCGGATCGGATGACCGTCCTGGGATTGGGCGCGGACATCATCACCGGTTACCCGGGTGAAACGGATGAAGACCACCGGAGCACCGTCGCCCTGGTGGAAGAGCTGCCGTTCACCTATCTGCACGTCTTTCCGTTTTCCCCTCGCGACGGTACCGAAGCCGCGAACGCCAATGCGCGATGTCCCGTGCCGCAGCGCGTATCCGGCGAGCGAAGCCGGGAGCTTCGGGAGATTGCGCTTGCGAAGGGGATCACGCACCGGCGCTCGCGCAGCGGTGACCGGGCCACAGTGGTGATCGAGGGCGATGGCGGAGCCGCCCTCACCGGGGACTACCTTCGGATCAACACGGAGATCGCCGAGTCGGGGGCGCGAGCTGGGTCGCACGCGGAGGCATCGAACGAATCGGGACGCTCCGGCCTTCGGGAAGGCACGCTCACGTGGAGAGGCGAAGATCTCACTATTGATCTGACCGGGTCCGCGGGCTTCAATTAGGCACATGAAGACCAGCCCAAGTGTGACGCGGCGTGCCTACGTCGAAACCTACGGGTGTCAGATGAACATCGCCGACGGCGAGCTCATGGAGGGCGTGCTCTCGGCGGACGGGTACGAGATCGTCCGGTCTCCGGAGGAGGCGGACGTCATTCTAGTGAACACGTGCGCGATCCGGGAGCACGCGGAGCGACGAGTTCTCGGTCGAGTGGGGCAGCTACTCAGCATCAAGCGGGAGCGCCCCGATCTGCTGCTGGGTGTCACGGGCTGCATGGCCCAACGCATGGGCGACTCGCTCTTCGAAAAAGCGCCCCACGTCGATCTCGTCATGGGTCCCGATGGTTATCGGTCGCTTCCGGAGCTGCTGGCGGTGCTTCGGGCGGAACGATCCGCTCACTCGGACCGTCTCCGCTCGACCGAAAGGGTCCGGAGGAGACACCAGCTAGCGGTTCTGGAGCTGGACGACACGGAGCACTACGAAGGGCTCGAGCTCCGACGTCGCTCCGAAGTGGCGGCCTGGGTTCCGATCCAGCGGGGGTGCGACCACCGCTGCACGTTCTGCATCGTGCCTTATGTTCGCGGCCCGGAGAAGAACCGAGATCCCGCGGACGTGCTCGGCGAGATCCGTGGGCTCGCGGAGACCGGGGTGACCGAGGTCACGCTCTTGGGTCAGACGGTGAACTCCTATCGCAACGGGGACTGTGCCTTTCCCGAGCTCTTGAGGAGGGTTGCGAGGGTGGATGGGATTCGCAGGGTTCGCTTCACCTCGCCGCATCCCAACGACGTGACACCCGAGCTCGTCGAGGTGATGGCCGTAGAGCCCGCGGTCTGTGAGCAGCTTCACCTGCCGGCCCAGTCCGGAAGCAATCGCATGCTCAAGCGTATGGTCAGGCGCTATACGGTCGAGACGTTTCTCGAAACCGTGGAAATGGTACGCGCCGGGATCCCGGACGTGCCCTGTCGACCGATATCATCGTCGGATTCCCCGGTGAGACCTCTGCCGAGTTCGAGGAAACGCTCGATCTGATGCGGACGGTCCGCTTCGACGACGCGTTCACCTACAAATACTCGCTTCGCGACGGGACGCCGGCCGCACGGCTGCCGCAGTCGGATTTCCTTCCCGACGAGGTCGCCCAGGCCCGACTGGAGTTGCTCATCGACATGGCTCGAGGGATCCAGGGGGAGATCAATCGAGAGGAGTTGGGACGAGTCGAAGAGGTGTTGATCGACGGACCCGCTCGGAAACCCGGACAACTGCGCGGTAAGACGAGGAGACACAAGGTGGTGGCCTTCTCCGGCGACAACGTCAAGCCGGGCGATTACGTGACAGTGGAGCTGACGGCCACTTCGGGGCCTACGTTCTCGGGCAGCCTGCTGGAGGCCGCCACCCCGGCTGTTCGGGCGTGAGCCGGCTCACCGGAGTCGTGGTCGTCTTGGTAGTGCTCGCGATGGTCATGTTGTTCGCGCGTGGGAACGGGACAGAGCGCGTCACCCTCGACCTCGGACTCTTCACCTTCGAGCGGGTCCCTCTCACCTACGTGGCGTTCGGGAGCCTGTTCGTTGGCATGCTGGTCATGCTCGTCGCCGGCATTCATGCCGACCTCCGGGTGAGGCGGTTCCTGAGGGAGCGGCTCGAGGAGGAGGATTGGCACGAACGACATCTGGATCGGAGCCAGCGCGACCTCTTCGCGTCACCTCACGAGGAAGAGGAAACCGCTTCCTAGCCCGGAAAGAGCCGTCCGTGGATGGAGAACCGTCCACTTCGTAGTCGGAGAGCCGTCGTAGACACCCCAGTACGAGCTGGAACCCGCCCGAGAGACCGATCTGATGAGAGTGTGAGGTCACACGCTTCAACGAGGCCGACGGGTCGCTGAGCCGACGGCTTCCTCCCGTGGCATGGCTGGCGCTCGCTCACGCCTCGGGAATCGCCCTCGCAGGTATAGGCGTCGTCTCGAGTTGGACGCCAGGGCTCATCGCTTCCATCCCAGCGCTCATCCTGCTATTCCGCTGCCCCTGGCCCTCGGGGGCGCTCCTGATTGCGGTCATCTCGGGAGTCTTCTCCGGAGTCTCCGTCGAGCGCGCGGAGCGCCGGGACTGCCGACTCCACTTGCCGGGAAGATGGGAGAGCGAGGTCTTAGGGCGGTTCGTGACACGACCGGTGCCCGGGTCCGTCGTTCCGTTCGAGGTGCTCGCTGGAGCCCCGAGAGCCTGCGGCGGCACGGTTCGGTCGATCGTGCCGGCGGGGACCAGCCCACCACGCGCCGGACAGCGCGTCCGGGTTCGGGCACAGTGGGAGGGGAGGTCGTTTCCGAGACCCGGCTGGGCGGAACGGGCGGGTATCCTGAGATTCCGAGGCTCCTTTCGGGTTGCGGAGGGCGTTGGGCCGAGGGATCGACTCCTGGAGCTCCGGGGACGCATTCAACACCGAATGGTAGACCTCTGGGGGGATGATCTCGCGCCTACCGCAGAGGCGCTGGTTCTGGCCAGAAGGGAGCATCTGGATCCCGATCTACGCGATGCCTTCGCGCTCAGTGGCACCGCCCACTTGCTTGCGATTTCCGGCTTTCACGTGGGCGTCGTCTGGGGGTTGTGTGTGGGGTTCCTCGGGCTCTTGGGCCTCGGGGGAGCAAGGGCACGGTTGGGCGCGCTGCTCGGTTGCTGGATCTACGTGCTGGGGATTGGGGCACCCCACGCGGCCGTTCGCGCCGGCACGCTGCTTTCGGTCCTGTTGGGCGCCCAGCTGAGAGGTCGACCGGTCATGGGAACCGGAGCGCTGGGCGCGGCCCTTCTGGGGCTCCTGGTCGTGCAGCCGGCGTGGCTCTGGTCGGTCGGTTTCCAGCTCTCGTTTGCTGCCACGGCGGGGCTGGTCGTCTTCCATGAACCGGTCGCCGCGGTCGTGGGATCCATCGCTCGGTGGCTATTGGGCCGAGAGCTACCCCGGCGGCGAGCCCGTGTACTGGGTGATCGTATGATTCGCGGCGGGGCCGACGGTATGGTGGCAGGGATCGCGGCGACACTGACCACCGTCCCTCTGTTGACTTGGCACTTCGATCGTTTCTCGCTGATCGGAATCCCGCTGACCGTGATCGTCGCACCGGTCGTTGCCCTATTGATCCCCGGGATCGGAGGGACTCTTCTCCTATCGCTCCTGCCAGGAGGGATCGGGGAGTTTCTCTCCGGGGGCACCGGGCTTCTGATGCAGGGGCTCGCGGGCTTCGTGCGCCGGGCCTCACTGCTTCCGGGTGCCTCGATCTGGATCGCCCGAGAGACCCTGGTTGTTGCGGCTCTCACGGCGGTCCTGGTCTGGCTGACGATTCGAGTGAGCCGCTTCCCGCGAGTGCGCGCCTCTGTTCGTGCTCTCGTCGCATTCGGAGCCGCAGTGACCGCGGCGACCGTCATGCCCGTACTCCCGGCTCGGGGTGCGTTAGAGCTCCACCTGATCGACGTGGGGCAGGGGGACGCCATCGCGCTCCGGTCTCCGTCGGGTCGATGGCTGCTGGTGGATACCGGCCCCCGTACCGACACCTACGACGCCGGCGCGAGGAGGGTGGTCCCATACTTGCGCAGGCACGGCGCGAGCAGAATCGCGGGGCTCGTTCTGACCCATCCACATCTGGATCACATCGGCGGAACAGCCGCGGTTCTGGGTTCACTCGACGTCCGCGGAATCCTGGACCCTGCTCGGCCGTCCGCATCGGCGGAGTACCTGAGGATCCTGGAGACGGCTGGGTCGAACGGAGTTTGGTGGTGGTCTGCGGCTTCTGGGGACAGCTTCCGGTTCGACGAAGCATTCGTGACCGTCCTTCATCCGAGATTTGGAGCCTCGTCTTCGATGGGGCAGGACCCGAACGACTGGAGCGTCGTGCTCTTCGTCCAGTGGCGAGACGCGACGATCCTGCTGACGGGGGACGCACCCGCCACGGTGGAACGAGCTTTGCTGGGCGAGGTCCCTCGCCTGACCGTGCTCAAGGTCGGACACCATGGAAGCCGAACGTCCACGTCGGTGGATCTGGTCGAGAGAGCACGACCGAAGATCGCGCTCATTCCGGTGGGAGACGGGAACCGGTTCGGTCACCCGGACGAGGCCGTGACGAGTCGGCTGGAGGCCTCGGGGGCCGAGGTGTACCGAACGGATCGCGACGGTGACGTTCGACTGATCATTCGGTCCCACGAGGAGGTCGAAGTCAGGGCGGGGCGCTGAATGTCTCCGCATGCTGCTCTTCCAAGCCCCAAGCTACTGGGGTACAATGGTCGGTAACTCCACCTACCCACGAATCGATCCGCATGACCGACACCCACATCGTCACGATCGCACGACACATCATCGACGAGGAACGTCGACACCCGGAAGCACGGGGGACGTTCAGCGACATCCTCACGGATATCGCCCTGGCCGCAAAGGTCATCTCCCGGCAGGTGAACATGGCGGGATTGGTCGACATCCTGGGAGGCGCCGGCCGGAGGAACGTGCAGGGAGAGGCGGTCCAGAAGCTCGACGAGTTCGCACAGGAGGTCATCTACCGAGCAATGGACCATACGGGATACCTGTGCTGCATGGTCTCCGAGGAGCTCGAGGATTTCATTCCGATCCCGGACAAGTTTCCGGCCGGAGAGTACGTCCTGGTCTTCGATCCCCTCGATGGTTCCTCGAACATCGACGTGAACGTGTCCATCGGGACGATCTTCTCGGTATACAAGAAGATCACCGACCAGGAGCGAGGGAGTCTGCGAGACTGTCTCCAGCCGGGCAGGGACCAGCTTGCTGCGGGCTACGTGGTCTACGGCTCTTCCACCATGATGGTCTACACCTCGGGTAGCGGTGTGCACGGGTTCACCCTGGATCCGTCGATCGGGGAGTTCATCCTGAGCCATCCGAACATAAGAATCCCGGCTGCGCGCCTCCGGCCATATTCCGTAAACGAAGGCTATGCATTAAGATGGGATCCAGGAGTTCGCAAGTTCGTGCAGCATCTGAAATCCGGTCTCGAGTCCGGCGAGGCGTTCTCGTCCAGATATATCGGATCCCTCGTCGCGGATTTCCACAGGACCCTTCTGAGGGGTGGCATCTTCCTCTATCCTGCCGATGCCAACAACCCTTCGGGAAAGCTGCGGCTCCTCTATGAGGCCTCGCCCCTGGCCATGATCGCGGAAGCAGCGGGCGGGCGGGCTTCCGACGGTCGGCGGGACATCGTCGACATCCAGCCGACCGAGCTGCACCAGCGCACCCCCCTCTTCA
Source organism: Gammaproteobacteria bacterium (assembly GCA_024638345.1). Taxonomy (GTDB): domain Bacteria; phylum Gemmatimonadota; class Gemmatimonadetes; order Longimicrobiales; family Gaopeijiaceae; genus JAAXGI01. The sequence continues at coordinate 11,465 of JAHEKL010000028.1, forward strand.
TAGGTTCCACCGATCTGGTGGATCTGGCCGAGAGCCATATCGCGTCGGCGGGGGACTCCGACGTCGCGCTCGCGGACGATCAACCGAAGTGATGATTCGATTCGACAGGGTTCTTTGGTGCGGGGCCCTTTTCACGATGCTCCTGACGGGCTGCGAGCCGGGAACGGTCACCGCGCCGCAAGGTGAGGTTCGGGGGCTCGTCCTCGTCGAGGGCACCAGCCTTTCCGGGGTTGTCGTGGAGCTCACGGGACCCCAAACACGAAGCGTGAGCACGGACGAGGCGGGACGCTACAGCTTCGCGGGCGTTCCGTCCGGCGCATATGTCGTCACGGTTCGTAGCGTACCCGTGGATGCGTCGTTCCCGGCGACTTCCAGAACCGCCGTGGTCTCGGGAAGCCAGACCGTTACGGTGGACTTCCTCGGAAACTTCATCCGGACGGCTTCGATCGAGGGGTCGGTGACCTCCGGCTCACAGGGACTCGCCGGGGTCGTTGTGACCCTCCAAGGGGCTCAGTCCGGGACGACCCTCACTGGGGCCGGCGGAGGCTTCGCGTTCGCAGGGCTTCGCGCTGGACAATACCAGGTGGAGATCTCCGGCTTTCCGGAGTCGATCACCTTCCCTTCTGTTCGGACCGACGTCACGCTTTCGACAGGTCAGTCCTTTTCGGTCACGTTCGAAGGAGTCCCGGAGCTCACGGCCTCGGTGGTCATCCGCTCCATCGCGAGACGGCTTCCCGACGGGAGCACGGTCCTGGTGGATCCGCAGAACGCTCGAGGAGCGATCGAAGTGACCGCGACCGTGGACCGGGGTCAGGACACTCTGACGGGTCTCAGCCTCTCGCTGGGCGGCGAGGTGGTCGGGAGCCAGAGCTTCGTGCCCGGTATGGCGGTCGGCTCCGATGCCTCCGCGAGCCCTCAGCCTCAGGCACCGCTCGACATCGTGTTTCCGATCGACACGCATGCGTTCGACGAGCTGAGCGGACTCCCGCGATTCATGAACGGGCAGGTACTCCTCACCGCCAAGCTGTCGACCACGGAGGGAGGAGCATCGGCGTGGGTGTCCTCGGTGCAGATCAGCCTGCGAAACGTGAACACGTTCACCGGAGGAGTCGACCCTGAGCGGGGTCCGATGCCGGGCCAGACCGGGGAGGAATGGGTTGGGGGAGACCTCGAGATCTCAGTGATTCCAGTGCTCTACGATCCGTCCCGGACCGTGGACGAGGTGACCGTCGAGCTCTCACGGGTCGGGGGGGCCCAGCTTCGGGTGAAGACTCAGTCGGGGGTGGCCCCATTCAGCGTCGTGCTGGAATCCGCGGGCGTGGCGGCCGGAAGCAACGTGGTGGGTTACCAGACACCTAGCGGCGCCACGGACCGAATGCGGGTCGTGAGAGCACGGTATTCCGACGGAGCCAATGTCGCAGGCGTTCCAGTCACGCTCACCGACGGGCTTCGGATCGACAACGTGGGTCCGGCGCCCGTCGTCTTCGAGCTACCGAGGCAATCGGCGGGACGGGACTGCTGCCTGTCGAATTGGGTCGGCGCGGGATTCGCGTTCCATGACGCACTGACGCTCAGCTCGGACGCCGGTGTCGGAGGTGTCAGCGCGACCGTCCACGCCGGTGATGCCAATCTGACCGACAGCGAACTCGCCGAGCTTCCCGCGGTGACGCTTGGGGGAGATCTCGCTCCGACGCCCGGCAACACGGAGCTCAGGGGCGTTTCCGTCGGTCGGGACGCCCTGGGCAATCCGACCGTATCGGCGCTCTCCCCTTCCGACGGGAACACGCTGTCGAGCCCGCTTGGAGGGGTCTTCGGGGTCGATCTCGACCCACCGCAACTCGAGTTCGACGCGGCGGGTGTGGAGGACCGGTCGAGAAACCCCGCTCAGGGGTCCGCGTGGGTGCTTTCCGGAACGGACGCCCTCGCGGGGATCGCTCCAATGGCGGCACGCACGAGCCTGCGGCTCCTGAATCCGACGGTGGCGGGCACGCCGGAGCAGTGCCTATTTCCCGGGGCAGGGGATTGCGATTCGGCCCCGGATGGGCTCGTTCGAACCGTACCCGGCGGCCTCGAGGGTTACCTGACGTTTGTGAGCCACGTGCTCGATCGCGCCGGGAACCCCTCGAACACGGTGCAGGGTCGAGTAGTCCTCGACGTGACCGCTCCCCAGGTGGTCTCGGTCCAGGTGCCCCCTACACTCCTGGCCAATGCACAGAGCACGTTCTCGGCGGTGACGCAGGACAACCTGGACCTCCACGAGGGCTGGATCGCGCTGCGATTCGGTAGCGCGGGACAGGGTCCGGAATCCGTCCCGCTACAGTCACCCGAGGTGCTGGGGGTTCCCTTCGACGACGATTTGACCACCAGCGCGAGCCTCGTGCAGACGTTTCCGTTGCTCATCGGCCTGGAACGAGTCGTCGAGGTGGGGGGCACCGATGCCCCGTCGGAAACGGTGCTCGCGTTGACCGGCGCCCGGGGGATCGCCACGGATGCGGCTGGAAACCTGTCGACGCGCACGACCATCATCCAGGGTGGGCAGGGGCTCCCACCGCGGAGCTTCGCGGTCGCCGAGCGCGGAGACGAGGGAGGGGTAGGGGATTGGGTGCTCGAGGCGGCGAGCGATCGGGTGTGCCGCAGCGATGCTCAGGGCGAATGCGCCGCCGGGGTGCCCAACTCGCTGCGACTGGTGGCGACGGCGAGAGGCAGTGGCGGACTGCTGGAACGACCGTTCGACCGCGTCTACTTCTATGCGGTCCGGCAGGGCGAGCCGGAGCGAATCGGCGTTGCCCTCGGGGCCCAGCTCGAAGACGGTGCGGGACCCTTGGGGAGAGCCTGGTCTTGGAATCTCGATTGGATCCCTTCGTCGAGCCTTCCGCCGGGGCAGATCACGATGCTCGCGGTAGGGGTCGACGGCGACGGCAATGGACTCCGAACGCTCGACATCGGTTCGGTGACCTTGAAGGTCGGACCCTAGGGAGAGGTTACGTCCGGACGGTAGGGCCGACCGAGAGAATCAGCAGCCGGGTGGGGCCTGAATTGCCACGAGTCCTTTCTCCATGTCGACCAGGGGAGCGGAGTACTCTCCGGAGAAGCATGCGTCACAGAAGGGCCCTGCCGCTTCCACCGCGTTCAGCATTCCTTCCAAGGAAAGGTATCCCAGCGAGGTGACACCGAGGATCTCTTCCACCTCTGCCACCGTCTTCGAGGCCCCGATCAGCTCCGCGCGGGAAGGCATGTCGATCCCGTAGAAGCAGGGGAAGCGGACCGGCGGGCTGCCGATCCGGAAGTGAACCTCACGCGCGCCGGCTTCCTTGAGGAATTTGACCAGGGAGGTCGAGGTCGTGCCTCGAACCAGCGAGTCGTCTACGACGATCACGCGTCGGCCCTGAACGATCTCTCGCACGGGGTTGTACTTGATCCTGGCGCCGAAATCCCGGTCTGCCTGCACAGGCCGGATGAAGGTTCTACCCACGTAGTGATTGCGTAGGAGACCCAGCTCGAAGGGGATGCCACTCTCCTCCGCGTATCCCAACGCCGCGGAGTTCGCCGAATCCGGCACCGAGATCACACAGTCCGCATCGACCGGGTGCTCCCTGGCCAACTGACGCCCGAACGCCTTCCGGGCGCGATCGACGGCGACTCCCCAGATGTGGGAGTCGGGGCGAGCGAAATACACGAGCTCGAAGACGCACGGCGATACCCTTGGAGCGGCAGGCAGGTCGTCCAGGATTCGTATCTCGTCCCCCCTGATCCGGATCAGCTCACCAGGCCGCACGTCGCGGACGTACTCGGCGGAGATGATATCCAGCGCGCACGTCTCGGAGGCGACGACGTGTCCCCGGCCCCTTCGGCCCAGCACGAGTGGTCGAAAGCCCCGCGGGTCCACGACTGCGAACAGCGTGTCGCCGACCGAGATCACGGCGGAGAAGGCTCCTTCGCACTGCGACAGGGCGTCCCTGATCTGAGCTTCGACGGTCTCCTCCCTCGACCGGGCGATCAGATGGACGATCACCTCGGAGTCCGACGTCGTCTGAAAGAGCGCTCCCTCCTCGACGAGAGCCTCACGCAGCTCCTGTGCGTTCGTCAGGTTTCCGTTATGTGCGATGCACAGGTCGCCTCGGGCGTACCGCACGACGATCGGCTGAGCATTCTGGGGTCGGCTGCCTCCGGCGGTGGAGTATCGGACGTGACCGACCGCGCTCGTGCCGATGAACGAATTCAGGTCGTCGGCCGAAAAGACGTCGGCGACGAGCCCCGTCCCCTTGCGCACACGGGCCACGCCTTCCGCATCGATCACGCAGATTCCGGCGGACTCCTGGCCCCGATGCTGAAGGGCGTAGAGTCCGAGGAACGTGAGCTCGGCGACGCCCTCGACACCGGTGACGCCGAACACCCCGCACTCCTCTCGTGGGAGCTCGTCCAGCGTCGAGGTGAGGATGTCTCGTACGTGGCGGACTGAACGGTCGGGGGGTTCGGTCACGTTTGACCCGTTTCCATGATCGCAGGGATGGCCTCTTGGTAGCGGCGGGCCATCTCCTCCGATCTGACTCGAATGAATCCGAGTGGCGATACGATTGAAAAAGTACCCGAACGGGCGCGGACGGTGCCCAGCACGGAGGTCGGCACGTCGTGGGCGTCTGCCACCTGGCGCACTCGACCGACGTCGTTCGGGGCGCAAGAGACCACGACTCGTCCCAGAGTCTCTCCGAAGAAGAGGGCGACTGGCGCGAGCGCCTCGTTGATCTCGACCTCGATCCCCAGGGGGCCTTCGCGACCGCCGAGCGCGGATTCGGCGAGAGCGCAGGCGAGACCGCCCTCGGCGCAGTCGTGTGCCGACCGGATGACTCCTTCGGCTTGAAGGGATATCAGCCCTCTCTGCAACTGACGCTCGGCCTCGAGGTCGACCTTCGGAGGCTCCCCGGCGACCAGATTCTCAGTTCGGTAAAGGTACTCCGATCCCCCGATCTCCTCGCCGTTCCGGCCCATGAGAACGATGACATCACCCTCATCCCGAAAGTGATGGCCCAGCGCCTTGGAGACATCGTCCAGAATCCCGACCATTCCGATCACGGGTGTGGGATACACCGAACGACCGCCGGTCTCGTTGTAGAGCGAGACGTTTCCACCCGTCACCGGGGTCTCGAAGTAGGCACATGCCTCCGCCATTCCCAGGACGGCCTCACGAAGCTGGAAGTAGTTCGCAGGCTTCATCGGGCTACCGAAGTTCAGGTTGTTCGTGATCGCAGTCGGGACCGCTCCGACGCAGGCCACGTTCCTCGCGGCTTCCGCCACGGCCGCCTTCGCGCCTTCACGCGGACTCAGATAGCAGTATCGTCCGTTGCAGTCGGTCGTGGCCGCGACGCCACGCGAGCTGCCCCGAAGACGGATGACCCCTGCGTCCCCTCCCGGACGCACCACGGTGTTGGTCCGGACGGTGGTGTCGTACTGCTCGTAGATCCATGCCTTCGAGGCCACGTTCGGTGAACCGAGAAGATCCATGAACGCTTCGGAAAGATCACCCTCCTTGTCTAGAACATGTGACAAATCATGTGATCTAAGCGCAATTACGACAGGATCTTCTACGCCTTCGCGCTCGTACGTCGGGCAACCCTCGGTAAGTGGAAGCGCTGGTATATCCGCGACGACGAGGCCCTGCTCGAGGACCCGGAAGCGACCATCCTCCGTCACCCTACCGACGGAAGCCGCCCGGAGCTCCCACTTCTCCAGGATCTCGCTGACCTGGCTCTCGTGGCCACTCTTCGCCACCACGAGCATCCGTTCCTGTGATTCGGACAACAAGATCTCGTAGGGTGTCATGCCGGATTCGCGGACGGGAACATCCGCGACGTCCAGCTCGATGCCGCTTCCTGCCCTTCCCGCCATCTCCGCGGCCGACGAAGTCAGCCCCGCGGCACCCATATCCTGAATGCCGACGATGTGCCCGCTCCGGATCAGCTCGAGAGACGCCTCGAGGAGCAGCTTCTCGGTGAACGGGTCGCCGACCTGTACACGAGGACGGCTCGCATCGTCGTCGTCCTCCGAGAGCTCCTCCGACGCGAACGTGGCGCCGTGGATTCCGTCTCGTCCCGTACGCGCTCCCACCGCCATCAGCGTGTTGCCCACGCCCGAGGCCTCGCCCCGAATGATCTCGTCCGTCTTCATCACCCCGAGGCACATCGCGTTGACCAGCGGATTCCCTTCAT
>JAHEKL010000237.1 GCA_024638345.1 Gammaproteobacteria bacterium
CGTGGTGTTTGTAAAATGAAGCGAGGATGGCGTGATCACCCCTACTTGATCCTGAAGGGGAGCCGCCACATGAAAGACGAGACCGAAAGCGTCGGGTGAAGGTCTGCCGCCGTGCGGCGCGCGTACCGACGTTACGAAACGGGAGCGCTCGCCGTAGGCGATCAATTCCGGGCTCGACCAGTCCTGGGTCTCGATATCCTGGCCAGATCCCGGGGTCTGGCCGATCACGGGCTTTGCCCCTCCCACGGTCAAGCCACCCGCTCCTCCCAAAGTCAAACCACCGGCCAACGCGGCCCCACGCCTAAGGAAATCCCTTCGATCCGGGTGCTTCGAGCCCATGGTTCGCTCCTTGGAGGAGGAGGTCGTTCGCAGCTCGCTCGTACATCGAAAGTACGCTTGGGATGTTGGAACCAAAAGACCTCTGGCCCGATCGAGTGATCGCCCTCGATTCACCCAGTTGTAGTCAACGGCCTGCCTCCACCGGATTGCTGAGCGTACCCACGCCTTCGTACGTACACTCCATCCGGTCACCCGGTTGTAGGAAGAGAGGAGGGTTCCGCGCGGAGCCGGAGCCGGGAGGTGTTCCCGTGGCGATTACGTCGCCTGGGCGAAGCGTCAGGATGTTCGACGCGTAGACCAACTGCTCGAATACGTTATGGACCATTTGCGCGGTCGTGCCCTGCTGCAACACCTCCCCGTTCAGCGAGAAGGTCACCGTCAGGCCTCTGGGGTCGGAGAGGAACTCCTTGGGCGTGATGAAGGGGCCCATGGGAGCGAAGGTGTCGTGCGACTTGGTCACCAGCCAATCCGATCCGTAGCGATCGTCACCCCGACCTCCCCGGTCGGAGATATCGTTCTCGAGAGTGTACCCGAAGACATGGTCCTCGGCTTCCTCCAACGGCACGCGACTAGCCGACCGACCGATCACCAGGCCCAACTCGCATTCCCATTCGATCTGCGAGCGTCCGGGCGGGATCTGCACCGCCTCCCCGTGCGCGATCACCGCGGCCGGCGACTTCAGGAACATGAACGGATTCCAGCGCCAGTCGTCCTCTCTGCGTTCCCAGATGCCAGGTGCGCTCTCCGTGCCCGGTAATGCGGCACCCTCCGTGGATACCGTCTGCCCTGGAGCCCCAGCCCGCACCGAAGCCATTTCCAGATCATGCTCGGCGTAATTCGCGGCTGTGTTGACCATCGTCAGCGGATACATGATGGGTGGCATGACGCGCAAAGCCGAAAGTTGGTGGATGTATGCCGGGCGCGAGCCTTCAGGGGCAGCCTCGACGCTTCCGATGACCTCGCGAATCTGGTCCCGGAGGCCATCTTCGTAGCGGGCGATCAGGTCCTTCATATCGCTGGGCGGGCTGACGGAAGGCGATCCCGGGAGTTCTTCGCTGGCCGTTGCAAGGTCGATCACCTCGGAATCTCCGAGCACAACTCCGACGAAACGTCGGCCCTCCAGCTCGAAGGTGCCGAGCTTGAACGGAGTTGAGGACACCTCCACCGGCGGCGCAGACCCGGAACAGGCGCTCACGGCGACGAGGACCACCAGGCGAGCCAGCGTTCCAAGTAAGAGCTTCCATCCGTTCATCTTGACGATCTCCAATTCAAATGGGGCTGTTCGGAGCACCAACAAGAAACCCCTAGGGTCGTAACACCCTAGGGGAATCAAGATACCGCCTTCTTCATTCCGAAGCGGGCGACCGGATTCGAACCGGCGACCCTCAGCTTGGGAAGCTGATGCTCTACCAACTGAGCTACGCCCGCACCGCCTCGACCCGCTCGGGTTCTCTCGACCGACCTTCAGATCACCTCGTAGCTGTATCCGAGTACCAGGGCCGTGGTCGGGAACTCCACCTCGAATTCCGCGCCGACCTCGACGTCGGCCAGCTCGAGCGTGATATCCTGCGTTCCCACCTGCATCCCGCCGGTGTCGTAGAAGGAGAACCGAAGCGTCACGGTGTCCCCCACGTCCGAGTTTCGATTCGTGAGGACTCCTGGAACGACGACCCCGCCATCGACCGGGACCAGCTGAAGTCCGGCCACGTCGAAGGGCATGGCCTCCAGCTCGTCGAGTTCTGAAGCGGCCTCCTCGACTCGGTCCAGCCGGGCTAAGGCCTGGATCAGGAACTGACGCGCGTTCCGATTGTGTGGATCGACCGCGATCAGCTCCGCCGCGACCTCTGCTAGCTCAGCGTGTGCGTCCTCGGCGAGATACAGCGCCTGCGCCTGATTGAAGATGAAGTCCCTGTTCTGCGGGATCTCTTGGTATGCCAACCCAAAGGCCTGTGCTGCCTGGCGGAACAGGTCTCCGTTGTAGGCGCCGACCGCGATCATGTTGTAGTCCGTGGCCGTGAGACCGGGGCGTGCGAGCAGCTGGGAGTAGACGGTCGAGGCACCCTCTGCATCTCCACCCGACACCAGCGCCGCGCCCAGGTTGGAGTAGGCCATCAGGTCGTCCGGATCCTCGTCGACGAGCGCCTGGTAGATCTCCGCAGCTTCTGGGTACCGCTCCAGGTCGAAGTAGATCTGTCCCAGATTGAAGCGGGCGGCGTTCAGGTTCTCTTCGAGGGAAGCGATCGCCTCCGGGTCCTCCTCCCTCTGTCCGATGGGCCCCTCGATCATCTCGATGGCCTGCCTGAACATCTCGAGAGCGGCCTCGGTATCGCCGTTCTGCGAGTAGAGGGCTCCAAGTTGCACCATCGCTTCGGGGCGTTTCTGATAGATCGAGTGCGCCCGCTCCAGCGCGCTGATGGCGGCGGAGACATTGCCCGGCATGTTGGAGACGGCCTCGTTGAAGTTCTCGATCCACTCCGTCTCCCGGAAGAAGTCGATGTCCAGGACCATGCGGGGATAGAGTTCCTCGGCCTGATCGAACATGGCGTCCGCGGACTCGTAGTCGTTCATGCCCAAGTAGGCTTGGCCTGCCTGGAAGTAGGACGCGGCGTTGGTCGAGTCAGCCCCGATCCCGCTCTGGGCTTCGCCTAGCGCCTGCTCGTACTGCTCCTGAGCGAGAAATAGCGCGGCGCGATTCGTATAGTCGTTGTCCTGTGGCGGAATCCCTTCGGGCAAAGCCGAGACCCAAGCCGGGAGGTCCTCGTCGGCAACGGCTTGCGGTTGGACGGCTTCGGGTCCAGGTCCGCTGGCGCATCCTTGGATAGCGAGGGCGAGCCCGAGGAGACACGCCGTTCCGATCCGGACGTTCATCCAATTCCTCCTGGTGGTCTATGTCGAAGGTTTTGACGATCGACGTCGCCCGGCCGTGGGTCGGCTGGGTCGCGTCGGAGAGCCCTCACACCGGTGAGGAGAGGGCTGCCTTTGTGAACGGACACAAGCAGGGAATGTATGCGAAAACGGTCACCAACGTCAAACCCCGTTCGAGGGTCGAAGGTGCCCTGAAACCGAGGGCCCGTAGCGCGTTCCCGCGTCTACCGAAACGGGTGCAGGATCAGTCGGGGAGTCGGGCAGCGGCATTGGCCAGCCGCTCCAATACGGACACACGACCTAGTGCCGCCATCACCATCCCCAGATCAGGACCGCTCTCCGCTCCACACAGGGCGAGCCGGACCGGGTGAAAGAGCTGCGCACCTTTCACGCCCATCTGCCGGCCGACTTCCCGGACGGCCTCGGAACCGGCCTCCCCGGTCCAGGACTCCATGGAAGCGAGGCGATCTCGGACCGCACCGAGCACCTCGCGAGCGCCCACGATCGTCGCCAGCGCTCCGTGGGCATTCTGGAACGCGGCTGGGGAAGGATAGAGCAAGGACAGCGCATCGTTCACGTCGCCGTATGTCTGGAGGCGTGTGCGGATGGCGTCCACTCCAAGCTCGAGCTCCCTTCCGGAGGCGTGGAACCGGTCCCGATCGATGTAGGGTTCCAGCGCAGAAACCAGCTCCGCGAGGGGCATTCTCGCGATGTGCTGTCCGGACATCCAGCGCATCTTCTCGGGGTCGAACACGGTGTTCGACGGCCGCAGCCGGTCCAGATCGAGCTCGGCCGCGAGCTCCTCGAGCGAGAGCACCTCGCGGTCCTCTCCGGGAGACCAGCCCAAGAGTGACAGGTAGTTGATCACGGCGTGAGGATGGAATCCCTCCTCCCGCAGTCGATCGACGCCGGGCGCTCCGGTCCGCTTCGACAGTTTCGAGCCGTCCGCTGCGAGCACGGTCGGGAGGTGCACGAAAACGGGTCGCCTCGCTTCGAGCGCATCGAAGAGAAGGGCTTGCTTTGGCGTGTTGGAGAGGTGCCCCGAGCCGCGGATCACATGGGTGATCTGCATGTCCACGTCGTCCACTACGACGGCGAAATTGTAGGTCGGCCGCCCGTCTGCGCGAAGTATGACAAAATCTCCTATATCTC
>JAHEKL010000238.1 GCA_024638345.1 Gammaproteobacteria bacterium
GGTCTCGGGAGTGAATCCGTTCCGCTTCGTGCCGGCCGCGCCCGAGCTCGTCCGATTCCAGGACTCCGACCTGTTCCCCGCACTCAACTCCTCCAGCTACCACTCGATCTATCCTCCGCTCTCGCAGCTCGTCTTCCTGGTCGGGGGAGCCACCTATCAGGCGTTCGGACTGCTGGCGGCGGCCTCTAGCATCAAGGCCATCTTCCTGATTTTCGAGGTGACGGGCACGATCTTCCTGATCCAGGCCACTCGAGCGATGGGGCTTCGCCCGAGCTCGGTCGCGCTCTACGCCCTGAACCCCCTCGTCCTGGTGACGCTCACTGCAGGGGGTCATTCGGAGAGCGGGCTCGTGCTGGGGCTCGGGATGATGGCCTATGCAGCTGCGACGAAACGCCCACGATTGGCTTGGGTGGGTCTTCTGATCGCCGTAGCCACAAAGGGGGTCCCGCTCCTCTTGGCTCCGCTGCTGCTCAGGCGACAGTTGCTGGAGCGAGGGCTTTCCGCCGCCCTTCTGGCTGCGGCTCCGGCCGCGATTCTCGGGCTCATCCTCGTCGTGCCCTACTACTTCCCCGGTCTGTTCGAGGCCGTCGGGTCCTCGGCCGACCTCTATGTCCGCCTGTTCGAGTTCAACGCCGGTCTCTACTTCCTCATCAAGGAGATCGGCCTTTGGATGACGGGTGCGGATTGGGGGAAGACGATCGGTCCCGCGCTACGAATGGTCTTCCTGGCGAGTGCGGTCCTCATCTGGATCCGTTGGCCCCTGGACCGGATCGATGGATTGATGCGGGGCAGCCTGGCCCTAGTCGGTCTGTATCTCGTGACGGCAACCACGGTCCACCCCTGGTACCTCGCGTGGGGTCTGGTGCTCGTGCCGCTGACCTCCTTCGCAAGAGCGGCCTGGATGTGGGGCTCCTGGGCCGCGTTCCTCACCTACTTCGTCTACGTGGGCATCCCCCAGGGCACTGTTTCGTCCGTCTTCTGGATAGGTGTGGCGGCGCTTCTCGTCTGGGAGTGGGAGCGACCCATCAAAGCCCGCCTCCTTCGATTCGCCGGTCGTCGGAAGGCCCGGCAGGTGGAGAACGATCTAGTGGGCCCCCGCATCCTCGACCTGGGCGCGGGTGAAGGGTACGTCGGCCTCGCGCTGATGAACGATGAGAGACGGGTGTTCCTCGTGGACGTGGGAAACGCCTTCCGCGTGGATCTTCCGGGCGTGGTCTTCGACGGCACTCGCCTGCCCCTTCGAGATCGGTCCGTGGACAGCGTCCTGCTCTCGCTGGTGCTTCATCACGCTGCGAACCCCGAGCGGTTGGTGCTCGAGGCCATGCGCGTGGCGAGGCGCCGGGTGGTGGTCACGGAATCGACGTACCGCTGGGGATGGGAGCGAAGGCTGCTCGAGATCGCCGATCGGCTCGCGAACCGCACCCGGACGATGACGGAAAGCGGCTGGATGGACGAGCCCCTCCGCTTTAGAACGGCTGATGAGTGGGCAGCGACCTTCGAGGCTCTGGGCGCGCAGGTGGTTCGGTCAGGGAGAGCGAACCGGGTCGGGCATCGGCACTTCGTGTTCGTCCTCGGAACGACCGACTCCGCCGACCGTGAAGGGGTGAGTCCAGCTGTCTGAGAATCGCCGGGTCCCGTGGATGGCGCCCGCTGGTCAAAACGGAACGAATCGGCCGAAAAGCTCCTCGCTCAGGCCCATCAAGGATGGACCCCCACCGCCGCGAGGGCCGGCCAGCGACTCGAAGAGGTTGTCGAGGTGCGTCTCCAGCCGCTCGCCCACTTCGGGATCGTCGGTCCCCACCTCGAGAACCGGATCGCTTGGAACAGCGCCGGCTCCGACAGCGGGAGTGAATCGGATGGCCTCACGTTCCTCCAGCAGGAACGCGTGGAGTGTGAGCGAGGCCTCGGCCACCGACCCCAGTTGCTCGTATAGCCCCTCCCGCTCCTCGATTCCGTTCTCGTACAGATCCTCCAAGTACGTTTGCAAGTGAGTTTCCTGTGCGGAGTCTACGCCCGACGACTCGAGCCCAGCCCGGACGATCTCGCCGGAGAGCCCATCGTCCAGCGCCGTCATCTCATCGACGAAGCTCCGGTAGGCGGTCCAGAAGTCGGGCACGCTCGGAAACTCGTTCGCGTTCGCGAGATAGTACCCACCGAGCCACTCCTCGGGAGGCGCGTCCGGAATGCCCAGCGCAACTCGGAGGGAATCGGTCGCGAGCCGATAGCGTTGGATCGCACCGGTTTCCGCCTGCTCTCTGATGGCGGGCTCCAGGAGATCCAGAACGTCGGTGCTCTCCGCACCCGTCGGCGGATCGATGAGGGTAGAGGTTCCCTCCCCGTCACCCGCATCTACCTCGGCAGGTCCGTTGGAAGCGCCGCCCAGGAACAGGCCGGCGATGACGAGGGCGACGCCCAGCGCCGAGAAGCTGCTCACCCACACCCAGTTCCTTCTTTTGCCGGGAGGCCGCGGTCCTGTGCGGTCTGCGGCAGTGGGGGGGAAGGAACTCGAGCTCGCGGAGGGCGCCTCCGTCGGAGCTGGTGGGGCGGCCGGAGTCATGAGGCCACCCGCCGAGGCGGGAGTGACCCAATCCGTTTTACCAGCAGCGGTAAGTGCCGGCTCGGCTTCCGGGTCCTCCAGACCGACCTCGTCCGAAGAGCCCTCGAGCTGCTCCTCGTCGGAGGGCGGGGCCAGAGTCAACCCTAGCGCGAAGGGATCGGGAGCTTCGAGACCCGGATCGGAGCCCGAGACCCCCTGGGACCCCCATCCGTCGGGAAGATCGCCGCCGGCCCGCTCGATCTCGTCGAGGATGAATCGCACCACCGCGGCCTTAGTGGCTACGAGCCATGCGCCCGTGCTCGCATCGAAGAGCTCGGTCTCCGGCGACACATCGCCGCGTGCGACCCTTCTCGCGAGGGCCTCCACCGAGCCGATGGGCAACTCGTCGCCGTCTTCCAGGCGAATCCGGAACCGAGGGGATTTGGAGGGTCCGCCCATAGTGCTCAGGAGTGCCTCGAGCTGACCAAATCGGCTAGCTGTATCGAGGGTCGGGCATCGAGGAACTTCGGGTATGCCACTGGCTGTTTCCTCCACTCAAAGCATAGGTTCGCAACTGCGCGCCGGACAAGTGATCGAGCGGGACTCCTTCCCCGGATCGGGTCCCCCGAGCGCGGCGGACGAACTCCGACCTCCAAGCCCATGCAGACCCTGTGCCGAAGGAGAGAAGACGTGCGACCACTTCTACTCGCAGTGCTGCTCGCCGTCGGGGCCTGCACGGGCCCCCAGTCGGGGCCGCAGGAGATCATAGACCGGGCGATCGAACGATACGGTGGTGACCGGTTCGACAATGTTCATATCACCTTCGAGTTCCGGGGGACTCCCTTCGAGGTGACGAGGCAGGATGGACGTTTCCGATATCAGCGTATCGTAACGGACGGGACGGGCGAGGCGGTTGTCGAGGTCATGGACAACGAAGGCTCGTGGGCCGAGTCGGGAGGGTCGCGGGTGTCGCTCAGCACCGAGGAGATCTACGATTTGGAGACCGCCGTGAACTCCTTAATCTACTTCGGTTTTCTCCCGTTCAGGCTGGACGACGAGGCGGTGATCCTGACTGATCTGGGCACCGCCACGATCGACGGCGAATCGTATGACAAGGTCGAGGTCACCTTCGAGCGCGAAGGTGGCGGTGTCGACTGGGACGCGCGCTTCGTCCACTGGATCCACCAGGATGACTCGACCCTGGATTACCTCGCCTACGCCTACTCACGTGATGGCGGGGGAACCCGGTTCCGCAGAGCCGTCAATCGGAGGGAGCGGGGTGGGATCGTGATCCAGGACTACGAGAACTATGCGGGAGACCCGGCGACCAGCGACATCGCTCTGTACGACCGCTCGTACGAGGACGGCGCTCTGGAGCTACTTTCGATGGTCGAACTCGAAGGGGTCGAGGTGGGTACGAGTCCCTGATCGACCCGACGAGTTGTGGGTCGGTTCCGCTCGCGCCGATGCTTGACACCAACTCGAGGCTTCTTTGATTATGCTCACTGCCGGTGCCGCCGGCAGCGTGAGGTTCAGCGCCCCGTTCCGACGAGAACCCTCGGATCCGGGCGCGATTACAGGGAGGAGGACGATCGAAATGAAGGGTCCTACGGAGTCGATCTGGCAGCGCACGACGGTGACGCCGTCGCTCGCGATCGCCATCATGTGCGTCCTTCCCGGCGGCGTCTTCGGCCAGGGAGCGAATTCGGACGAGGTGACGTTCGCGGGAGACGTGGCTGAGATACTCCAGGAGAACTGCCAGGTCTGCCATCAGCCCGGTGCGATCGGCCCCATGTCGCTGAT
>JAHEKL010000239.1 GCA_024638345.1 Gammaproteobacteria bacterium
GGTTCGGATTTGCCAAGGCGGGCTTCGCGAAGCTACGCGAGGTGGCGCTCAGCTACTCGGTGCCCAGCGGTCTGGCCGAGCGGATCGGCGCAAGCTCAGCAACCATCCGGGTCGGCGCGCGTAACCTCGCTCGCCTGTGGGTCGAGCAGGAAAAGGTATTCGACGAGTTCATGGCCGATCCGGAGATGTCCCGCGATCAGGGCGGTGACTACGACTTCGCCGGCGAATCGGGCGGTGGGTGGCCTCCTCTGGCACAGTGGACGGCCCGTGTCAATCTGACCTTCTGATGCCGACGGCACAGAAGAGCGAAAACGGACGACACGACTTAACACGCCAGAAGCTGAGAGGAGGTAGGCAAATGCGGCTGCTTAGCAAACACCAGGATTCCGAAAGCCGGAGATCTCTTTGGAGGCTCCTTCTCGTGCCCTTAGTGGTGATGACGTTGGGAGCCTGCGACGAACTCCTCGAGGTCGATCTTCCCGGAGGGGTGACGTCGGCGGCACTCAACAATCCGGAATTGGCCGAGACGCTCGTCCTTGGGGCGGTAGGTGACTTCGAGTGTGGGCTTACCGACTACCTATGGTTTCCGGGCCAGTGGTACGAGATCTTCCTCAACACGAGCGCAAGCCGACCCGATGCGCTTTCGGGGCTGCGCTCGCAGCTCATCGAGGTGTACGCCGACCCGTGTGACTCGGGAACGGGTCCGATCTGGACGGTGATGCAGGTGCCCCGGGCCCAGGCCGTGAGGGCGTTCGACCTCATCACCTCGTTCGAGAATGTCAGCAACAAGAATACCCTGCTCGCAACGGCCAAGCTGTACGAGGGCTATTCGATTCAGCTCATCGCCGAGCAGTTCTGCGAGCTCACCATCGCCGGCGGACCTCGGCTGAGTCGTGAAGCAGGCTTCGCTGCGGCGGAGGAGCGCTTTACCGCGGCGATCGGGTTGGCCACCGCGGCGCCGGACATTCTCGCGGCCGCACACATCGGGCGAGCGCGAGCCCGGCTGAACGCCGGTAACAACTCGGCAGGTGTCATATCGGATGCGGGGAATCCTGCCGTGTCGGAGGGCTTCCAGTTGGTCGCCACCTATGACCTGAGTCCCGGTCGTCGAAACAACCGGATCACCGAGCGGAACAACCTTGCAGAGAACCAGATGCCCCATAGCCGGTATGGGTGCCCGAGCGATGCGTTCAACCCCTGTCCCGACGGGGTCGGGTACCTGACGTTCGGGCCAAATGGAGAGGTGACGCAGGACGGCGCTCCCCTGATCGGCGATGGCGTGATCGATCCTCGCGTCCCGATCCAGTTGAGAGACGGAGGCGGTACTCTGGACGGACGTGGGACCCTGGAATACCGGGAGCAGCTCAAGTATCCGACCGAGGCCACCCCGATTCCGTTCTCGACTTGGCGTGAGGCCCAGCTCATGATTGCGGAGGCCACGGGGGGACAGGCGGCGGTGGATATCATCAACATGCTCCGCACGAACCCTGCGGGACTTCCGCAGGAGATCGACGCGGGCGCTTGGCCGCTACCAACTTTCAGCAGCAGCGACCCTGCCGAGATCATGGCAACGGTGATCGAGGAGCGGCGTCGCGAGCTCTGGATGCACGGCGTTGAATTCGGCGACAAGCTTCGCACCGGGTATCCTGCCTGGCAGGACTCCGACGAGTATGGACAGACGCTCGGGGAGGGTCGGTGCATTCGAATTCCGTTCCTCGAGGAGACGTCAAACCCCAACCTCTAGGTCTTCGTAGCGCCGAGAGAGGGGAAGTTGAAAAGCCCCCGGGTCCGCGGTTGGACCCGGGGGCTTCGTTCTTCTTGCGGGCCGGAAGTCGCGCAGGAGAGGTCCCGCCGCTGTCGCCGGCGGCGTCAGCTCAGGGAGCGAATCCCAACATCGTTATGATGGTGAAACCCAGGATGAAGATGCTGCGTTTCCAGGTGTGGGTCGGCGCCTCTGCCAAATCGGGGACACGGCTCCACAGCATGATCACGCCGCAGGTCGTCTCACCCGTGTAGAGGATGGGAGCCGACGCGCCATGGTATATCTCGATTCCCGCTATGTCGATGGTCGGAAGGAGGTAGTCCACGTCGACGGGGCCACTCAGGAGTAACCCATCCAATACCACGCGGGGAACACAGCCGCCTCGGAGAAGGACCGTATTCGCCCGGGCGATCCCCGGAAGGACTCTCACACCGGGAACTCCGCGAAGAACCTCCGAGACGTTGAACGGAGCGTGTTCGTCGAGCTCTTCCCGCGTGATGTAGTGACCGTCCCCAAACCGAAGGCGGTCGTAGAAGCCCACCTCTTCGAGCCGAGAGCGCCGGGTGGCCGCCGCGATCACCGGCTCCAGCGCGAAGTCCACCGGCACCATCTGGACACGCAGGTCGACCGTGCCGGGTTGCTCGAGCTCGACCATGCCTCGCAGCGGTTTGAAGGTGGTTGCCGCGACCGACAGATCGTACTCTCCCAGAGGAAGGCCGGTGGTCCGAAACCGACCGCTCCCATTGGTCACACCTGTCCACGATTCCCGTTCGGAGTCGCCGGGCGAGAGCACGACCACCGCGTCGACGAGCGGCTCGCCCGACACGCGATCGAGGACGGTTCCGAAGATCTCGGTTCTGGGGATCGTAGTCTGCGCAACGACGGTCGTGGGCCAACCGACGAGACTCAGTAGTGCGAACGCGCCCCAGATGCGGGCAGATGAAAGGCGCATGTTGGAATCATACGGCCTAAGGCGCCCGCTCGCACGCTAGCGGGGGCGGCTACCGCCACTCATTCGACGATCTCCAGGGGTCGCAGGTCTCGCTCCCCCAAAAGTCGCAGCCACTCGTTCAGGTCGATCTGGGCGTCCTCTCCGATGAGAAGCGCCGGCCGCACCCCGGCCGGTCTGCCGCTCTGCAGCCAGCGCCCGAGTGCCTCGCGGGCCTTGTCTTCGCGTTCCGGAAGAGGCGCGATGTAGTCGTACTCGAAGTCCTGGAAGCCCGGAAGGGTCAGGATCGACCGGTACGCTACTTGCCGAGCGGCCGAATAGGGGTCCACGAGGAGTTGCGCCAGGTAGGGAGCCATCCAGCTCCAACCGGCTTCCTCCCGTGCTGGCTCCCAACCCAGATGCCAGCCGACGATGGTTCGCTGAGCGGCGTCGCCCCTCAAGATCCAAAGCGCAGCGGCGGATACGGATCGCTCGTCCTCACTCATCTGGACGAGCGGCTCTCCGAACCAATCGTTGAGGTGTTGGCTCGTCCACTCGAGAGTCTCATCCAGATGACAGAGGTTACACGCGTTCGGACGACCGCTCTCCACCGAGACCCGGGCACTCGGGTTGTCCACTCGGTGACTGCGGAGGGCCGAAAAGAGCCCGTACGTGGTGCGCGGCATGTGACAATTCATGCACTCGCTACCGGAGGACCCGGGGAGGTGACGTGTATGCTCCGAGATCTGGTCCTCGTACTCGGAATGACAGCTCAAGCACGAGGTGTCGAGATTCGCATCGGGGTGGAGCTGGGCGTCGGGCGTTTCGTATTCGTGCATCGAGTGGCACGAGAGGCAGGTCAGCTCGCCAGAAGTGAAATGGGTTGATTCCCGAAACCCGTTGTATTCGCGACCGGCCTGCCGAATCGTCCCGTCACGCCAGAAACTGCCCTCCAGAAAGAGCGGGTCGGCATCCAACGCTTCCAAGAGTAGCGGATCGTCGGGATTCTCCGAGTACGCAAACACGGCCTTGTATCGATCCAAGTCGTCCCCAGGCCGGAATGGGACACCGCTCTGCCGGATGCCGTCACGATCGCGCCAGTGGCCGAAGCTATGGCACTGGGCGCATGTTTCCACGGAGCGCTCCTGGTCCAGCTTCTCTGGGTTGACGATCGTGGGGTCCGGGGAGTCGGGGTCCTGCAATCTGCTCAAATACCTCATGTAGCGGCGCACCGGTGACCGGTAGAAAAGGACATGCTCTTCCGCGGGACCGTGACACGCTTCGCAGGCGATACCCAACTCCTGCGTACGAGTGTCGAATGCCTCGCCGTCGTCCGAGACCCTCGGCTCTGTGGCGACCGAATGGCACTGCGAACAGGCCGCGTTCCACTCAGCGGGTGGCTCGAGACCGTCGTTCGGTGGGATGAGAAAGGAATCCTGGACCGGAATCCAACGCGCCTCGGGGATCAACCAGATCCACGGGACCTGGATGAGGGAGCCGTTGTCCGGCCCCAAGACCTCGCTGCCACTGTCGGGTCTACGGATCCAGTAGTTCTGCAGATGGTGGGAGCCGGTGGTCATGACTACCCGGGCCTCGATCCGAGGAGGGGTTTCGGGCCAATTCTCATAGAGGATCTGCATGAAC
>JAHEKL010000240.1 GCA_024638345.1 Gammaproteobacteria bacterium
CCGGTCTCCGAGGTGTGCAAACGCGCTCTTCCCCATATCACGAAGCGATTCAAGGCGACCTGCGACGCGCACCCGAATTCCTTCCGAATCGTCTTCATACCTGCCGAGGGCGGACGTCAGGTCGTCCGTCGGATCGAAGGAATACGAGTAAGCGGGGACGCCGAGCTCCGTCAGTTTCTCGAGCTTGGCGTACCGGTCTCTGATGGGCTTCGGCCTTTCGGCGGCGGCGTACCAGTCCCGGATGGGCAGGCCGTCGCGCTGACCCGAGGAGTGCTGAGAAGTCACGTTCAGGCTCCTCCTCTCCTGCGGAGAAAGGCCTCGATGAAGCGATGAATGTCGCCGTCGAGGACCCCGTCCGCGTTTCCCACCTCGAGATTGGTCCGATGGTCTTTGACCATCGTGTACGGCTGGAGAACGTACGAGCGGATCTGATTGCCCCAGGCAATATCCGTCTTCGAATCCTCGAGTGCCTGCTTTTCCGCTTCCTTTTCCTCCATGGCGCGCTGATAGAGCGCGGCCTGGAGCATCTTCATGGCCTTCGCCCGGTTCTTGTGCTGGCTACGCTCCTGCTGGCAGGACACCACGACGCCCGTCGGCTCGTGGGTAATCCTCACGGCCGAGTCCGTCTTGTTGACATGCTGGCCCCCGGCGCCCGACGCTCGGTAAGTATCGATGCGGAGATCCGATTCGTCGATTTCGATCTCGACGTCATCGTCCACCTCCGGATAGACGAATACGGATGCGAAGGACGTGTGTCGGCGTCCCTGGGCGTCGAAGGGAGAAATCCGGACGAGGCGATGCACGCCGGTTTCTGCACCCAGATACCCGAAAGCGTGGTCACCCAGAATCTCGAGAGTCGCTGATTTGATGCCAGCTTCCTCTCCCGGTTGAAGCTCCAGGACCTGAACGTTGTAACCCCGGCGCTCGGCATATCTCGAGTACATCCTCAGGAGCATTTCGGCCCAGTCCTGCGACTCGGTGCCGCCAGCCCCCGGATGGACCGCGAGCAGGGCCGACCTGTGGGCATCTGGGCCTCGCAACATGTTCCGCAACTCAAGCTCAGCCAGCCCCTCCTGAACCTGGGCCGTCTCACGGTCGAGCTCGGCTGCGAGTTCTTCGTCATCCGCTTCGGCGAGGAGGTCGACGAGTTCGGTCAGATCCTCAACCTTGCTTGCCAGCGTGCCCCAGGGTTCGGTCCAGGCTTTCAGCGCGTTGGCTCGGTCGATCGTCTCGCGAGCGGCTTCGGGACTGTCCCAGAAGCCGGGACTCGCCATTCGTTCCTCCAGGCTGGCTAACGCCTGATCTTTGGAGTCGAGGTCAAAGGAACCTCCGTAGGTCAGTCAGCCTGTCCCGCACTTCGTTGATCAGCTCGACTTTCGAGTCGGATACTGCCATTCGATGCTCTCCCAAGTCCATCAGAGTGTCCGGCGTATTCTCAGGCCGCCCGTCGTGACAAGACGGGGTTCCCGCGGTCGCGGAAAGCCCCGTCTTCGGCGAGTCTAGCCGCGGTGATTGCCCCGGTCAAGCGGCACTGCCGACGAGCTCAAGATCGATAGTTCGGGTCTCCGTGTCGACCCTGACAACCTGCACCGAGACTCGGTCTCCCAATTGGTGCCTCTTCCGGGTTCTCCTGCCGATCACCGCGTGCGCGTCGGCGTCATACGAATAGTAGTCGTCAACCAGCGAGCCGAGGCGAACGAGACCTTCCGCGAGCACGCCGTCCAGAACCACAAAAAGGCCGAAGCTGGTCACCCCACCGATCGTTCCCTCGAACTCGTCGCCGACGTGCCGCTGCATGAAGCGTATCGTCTTGGCTTCGACGGATTCCCGTTCTGCCTCCTGGGCCCGTCTTTCCATGTCTGACGCATGACGGGCAATGTCCTTGAGCTCGGGCGACGGCCGGCCCGGAGCACCCTTCAGCGAACGGACCAGCGCCCGGTGAACGACGAGGTCCGGATAGCGGCGGATTGGTGAGGTGAAGTGCGCATACGCGGGGGATGCCAGGCCGAAGTGGCCCACGTTCTCGGTCGAGTACCGCGCTCGCTTCATCGATCGCAGCGTCACGTTCGAAATCAGGTACTCGTGGGGGGTACCACGGGCCTGGTCGAGCAGCTGAGATAGATCGGCGGGGCTGACCTCGGCCATGGGTAGAGAATAGCCGAAGAAGCCCGCGAGTTCCCTCAGCTTCTCGATGCGGTCCGGGTCCGGGTCCTCGTGTATCCTGTAGATCAATGGGAGATCCTCTGCCAGTCCTACGGTCGCGACGGTCTCGTTGGCGAGGATCATCAGATCTTCAATGACACGATGTGCTTCGAGGCGCTGGCGGGGTAGGATCTCAACCGGCTCACCTGCGTCGTCAAGGATGACCTTTGCCTCGGGAATGGCGAAGTCTACCGCCCCGGCCTTCTCCCGCCGGGCCCTGACTGTCGCTGCCACTTCGGATAACGTCCGCAGGGCCTCCGTCACGGCGACCGAATTCTTCTCCGGCGCTGCCGAGGCGTCCAGAAGTTCCTGCGCATCTTCGTAAGCGAGGCGGCGAGCGCTCCGTATGATCCCACGTACGATCCTGTGCTCGCGAAGCTCCAAGTCGGAGTCGAACACCAGAACCACGGACACCGTCAACCGGTCCTGGTCTGGAACGAGCGAACATAGATCCGCCGACAGGGCCTCCGGGAGCATCGGGATCACGCGATCCACGAGATACACGCTGGTGCCTCGATCCAACGCTTCCCGATCGAGAGCGCTTCCCTCCTTCACGTACCATGACACGTCGGCGATGTGTACACCGACCTCGAGCCCCGCCTCCGTGCGGCTGACGGACAGGGCATCGTCATGGTCCCTCGCGTCTTCCGGATCGATGGTGAAAGAAAGCGTGCCTCGGAAGTCTTCTCTTCCCTCGAGGTCCTCGGGCCGGAGCCCCCGGCGCGAGATCTTTTCGGCTTCCCGAACGACCGTCGGCGGAAATTCTACGGGCAGTTGCTGGCCGAGGATGATCGACAGCACATCAATGCCCGGGTCTCCCGGGCGGCCCAACACCGCGGAAACGACGCCCACGGGGCGAAGTTCGTCCTTTCCCCACTCTTCGATGCGGGCGAGCACAATGTCGCCATCCGAGGCCTCGGCGCAGGCTGTGGCAGGCAGGAAGACGTCCGATGGCAGAGGAGGCTCCTGCGGAATGACCAATCCGTAACCGCGACGTTGGTGATAGACACCCACGACCTGACTGATCGCCCTTTCCAGCACTCGTACCAGACGCCCCTCCGGGTTTCGGCCGGGCGACCTTCGCTCGACGCGAGCCGCGACTCGGTCGCCCTCGACGGCGGATCCGAGATTCCGCTGCGGCACAAAGACATCCTCAGAGCCAGCGGCATCTGGAATTACGAATCCATCGCCTGCGCGGGTCACGTCCAAGACCCCCGTCACGATTTCGAAGCTGCCAGGCAGGGCATATCGGCCCTTTCGCTGACGGAAGACCTCTCCATCCGTCTCCATGGCCCTCAGCCGGCGCCGAAACGCCCGGTACGCGTCGCGATTCACGTGCAAACGTCTGGCGAGATCGCGCGCGGTCAGAGGGCCGTGACGGGCCTCCTCGAGGGCTCGAACGATCTCGGTGCGGCTGGGCAGATCATTCATTGCGGGCTCGCGCGTGCTGGCGGATCAAAAACCGAAAGCGAGGGAGAGTTGGAATGGGGAGTCGGAGTCGAAACTTGAAAAATCGTCGAACGCTCTTCCGAGATCGACGACCAATCGGTCGTAGCGAAGACCGATTCCCAGAGCAGCGCCACTTCTGCCCGCAGTGCTCCAGGCATAGCCGGCCCTCAGGTAGAGGATTCCGCGCAAGGAGGCTTCGCTGCCCAAATAGCCTTCGAGGTCGTCGAATTCCGTGACGGTTTGTTGAACGTCCGCCTGCAGGACAACTCCGAACGTGTCCTCTCCAGGGAGGAATGCATGGAGTACGTCCAGCGAAGCTCCGACCCTCAAGCGCGTCGGCATGGGATCGGTAGTGCTGCCGCCGCTGATTCGAATGCCTGGTCCCAGATTTCGCAGCACGGCTCCTACCGACAATCCGCGGGCCGCCCCGATGTCCGCGGTGACCCCAAGGTCGAATGCATGTCCGATACTCCTGCCGTCCACAGATCCGCAATCGCCGGAACACGCTGACGACAGGCGGACGAGCTTGTAGCTCACTCCGAGGTCAAACGTAGAGGAGAGCCCATACCCTCCAGTCAGGATCAGGGCGTCGTCGTCGAGAGCTATCAAGCCGATGTCCTGGTTCGATTCGTCTCGCGCCTCGATGGACCCCATGCCGAAATGATAGTAGGCGAGCCCGA
>JAHEKL010000241.1 GCA_024638345.1 Gammaproteobacteria bacterium
GATGTGGCAGTCGACGGCGTCCAGATGGCTGTGGATGATGCCGTGATAGCTTCCTGTATACTGGTATCGGTCCGAAGCGCCTGTAGCGCTCACGTTCAGGACTTCGCGGTCCAAGATGGTCGTCGCGTCCGAGGACTCGACCTGCACGACGTCGTGCGCCAGGGATACGCTGATTCCTTCCGTCACGAGCGCCGCGGCGGCTCGACGTTTCTCAGGCGTGATGAGGTTGGCCGCGCCGAGCTCGTCCTCTGCGCCCCAGCGACCCCAGTTGGAGAGTTCGTCCATCGCACGTAGGTAGTCCGCCTCGGTGGCCATGGGCGGAGCGCTCGATTGGGCCTGCAAGTCGAGGGCAGACATGCCGCCCATGATGAGAAGCAGCACGACGATCGACGAGGACATTCGGTGTACCATGGTGGGTTCTCCTGGCTGCGCCCCGTTCACTTCGGGTAGTGCGGAAGCCAAGGTACCTTGGCCGGTTTCGCGATGCGAGCGTCACAGTGACCGCAGCTCGTCCGTTACCCAAGTGAGACCGAAGGCGAAGTCTTCGGCGGTGCGAGTGAACGAATAGTGAGCGCGGGAGCCTGAGAATGGACCGACGGGGAATGCAGTTGCCGCGGATGGCCTGGGTCGGGCTGGCCCTCTTGATCGGCTGCGCGTCGGACCCACTCGAGCCAGAGATGGACGCTCTCAGCGCGGCTCGTGCACGGTGGTCGACAGCGGGCCTGCGTGACTACGAGTTCGAGTTTCAGCGGCTCTGTTTCTGTGGACCCGACTTCGTGCGGCCGCTCCACTTGGTCGTGGTCGACGGTTCCGTGAGCTCGGCCACCTATCTGGATACGGGTGAGCCGGCCATGGGCCCGCTCGACTCCTTTCCGACCATCGAGGACCTCTTCGACGAGATCCGAGCCGCGCTCGACCAGGGGGCCGATTCCGTCGTGGCGAGCTACGACCGGGACTCGGGCTATCCGACACGAGTCGAGATCGACTTCATCGAGCAGGCGATCGACGACGAGATGACCTTCGTCGTTTCCGCTCTGATCCCTCTGGCCCCGGGCTGAGCGATCGCTCCTGTCCACCCGTGGCGCGGAGTCTAATCCAATCGAATGGCCCAGAGTCTCATGTGGGACGGCAGCCCGGGCGCTCCGAAGGAAATCTGACCGTGGCTGCCGCTCACCATGAAGTAGGCGCTGGAGCCGGCTCGCACATTGAAGGTCTCGAGGAACGAGTAGCTCCGGATAGCAGGCTGAGGTTGGGCAGCTGGGACCAGACCGTCGTAGATGTCCCCGAAGTTCCATGTGGCGAAGGACAGCGGTCCGCTCGTGAAGTAGAGGTCGTCTGCGACGAGTGCGCCCGCCCAGCTCGCGAGCACGCGGTCCAGCTCGTCTCCCGAGAGCACGGCCAGCAGCTCGAAGCCGTGGACTTCGGCGTCCACCAGAGCACGGGTCATCTGGTGCTCCGTGGCCGGTGAATAGAACTGGTCCGCGATCCAGCGGAGGAGCGTGGCGGGAACCCCATAGACCATTCGTGCGTCGTCGACACACGGACCGTTCGGCGGACTCTCGACCCAAGAGCATTCCTGCGGGGCCCCGGGGA
Source organism: Gammaproteobacteria bacterium (assembly GCA_024638345.1). Classification (GTDB taxonomy): domain Bacteria; phylum Gemmatimonadota; class Gemmatimonadetes; order Longimicrobiales; family Gaopeijiaceae; genus JAAXGI01. Next base: position 1,594 of record JAHEKL010000241.1, read on the forward strand.
CCTTCGAGCCGGCGAAGTCGAACCCGAAGTAGACGATGAGGTCCGTCAGGAAGTTCCCGTACCAGTCCAGATTTGCGAAAAGGCCGTCGAAACCGATGTTCTGGCCCGACGCCAGGCCGGTGAACACATGTCCGACGAGCTCCTCCATGAACGTGGCCAGTCCCTCGATCTCCCACGTCCTCGGGAAGTCGGACCCGCCGACCACGTAGATCTGGCGGGAGAGGTGGATGATATGCGTGACCTCGTGGGCGATGAGGCTGGGGTAGAGGTCGCGTGCCGTCTCGAGGTCGATCTGGCCGGACGTTGCTCCATCGGGGTCCGGTGCGATTCCGTAGAAATACTCGCCCTCGTTGCTACCCGGGCAGGTTTGACTCGAGAAGAGGTCGGCTCCGCTCACGAATCCCAGAATGTCTCCCTGATCGTTCACCTCCTTCGTGACCACCACGATGATCTGGCCGTTGGAGTCCAGGTCGGTCGGGGCACCGGCCAGCTGTTCGAGTCGGGTCCCGATCATGTCGTCGTATGTCGCCCGCAGACTCTGGTAGTCGGCGTCGCTGAAGCCACCGGACGGGTTGCTCATGTCTTCGAGCCAGATCGAACGGGCTCCGACCTCGCGCACGGTGGTTGTGATCGTCACGAAGTCCGTGCAGCTCTGAGGCACCCGGACCGTGATCTCGTCCCCGATGCCGGGAGGCGCTTGGAGACTCGGCCCCCCCATGCCTGGCAGCATGGCCCCGGGAGTGGATCGTAGAGCCCGGATCTGGCGCTCGTCCCGGGCCCTCTGGACAAGGTGGCCCCCTGAATGCCTGACACGGGCCGGATCGACGGTCGGACCCGGATCGAAGCTGCCCGAGGTGCGGGGGACCCGGGCCACAGCAGCCGGTGTGAAGGCACCCTGGAGAGTGCGGTGCCAAGCCGCCGTCGTGGCTTCCGCGATCGGTCCGGCGAGAGGGGCGATCGTCTCCACCCCGGTGGACATCGTGAAATCGGTCGGGGTGAGTGTGCTGGCCGTCTCCGCGAGCGACTGCACGCCGATCAGGTAGGTCACCGCATCGGTGGTCTGGGACAAATGCAGACAGTGCCCCTCGGGATCGGTCCCCTGGTCGATCCAGCCACCTCCGACAGGCAGAGGGGGCAACACGAGCTGCGGAACCACAGTGGTCTCGACCGAAGCCGAAGATTCTCCCTGGAACACCATGACCTCCGTCTCGCGCGACGGCAGGCATGCACTGAGGGGGACCGTGAAGTCGATCTGCGTTGCGGCCGAAGCGATCACTTCGGCTGCGAGCCCCCCGACCGCGACACTGGCCTCCAGGAGCCCGGTCCCGGTGACGGAAGCCGTTTGCCCTTCTTGGATCGGGAAGGGCGTGATAGAGGTCACGGAGAATTCCTCCTCCTCCTGGAAGACGGCCTCGGCGGTGAGCTGCACACGCGCGCTACCGGAGCTGACCCCGACTGTCTGTACCCCAACGAGATCACCGAGCGTCCATTTGGCGAACGCGCGACCGGCTGCGTCCGTCTGGCTCTGGGCAACTGCGAGAAGACCGCCACCGCTCTCGACGGTCCAGAGGAGGGTCGCCCCTGGAATCGGGGTGCCGCCCTGGTCCCGAACCTCGACGACCAGGCTGTCCGGAAGGGGCGCGCGAATCGGACCGATCTGTCCATCGCCGAAAATCGTGAGGAGAAGCCGGGGGGCTTGATTGACCAGAACCGCGGCGGACCTGGAGGTGGCACCGGCTGAAGCCGTCACTCGGGCCTGTCCGGACCCGGTCGCCATCACCACACCGTCGGCCGTGACCGTCGCGATGGCCGGATCGCTCGAGGACCAAGTAACGGTCTGGTCCGGCAAGACATGGCCGTTCTGATCGAGGACCTTGGGCACGAGCTGACGGGACTCGCCGACGAACGACATGGCGATCCCGGGAGGGGTCACGCTGATGCGGGTGGGTCTGGAGCTCTGCGGAGCCGTGCCGGCGTCCCCACACGCAGAAAGCGAAAGGGATAGTGCGAGAGGGGCGTGGATGCGGCGAACGAAACGCTTCACCGATCCCGACCGGTGCGGAACGAGGTCAGTCCCTGCCGACCGACTCGAACAGAAGCTTGGTCAACTCCTCCTCGGCTCGTGGTCCGAGCGAGACGAAGCGGATCCCGAACAGCGATCCGCCGTTGGGGGATTCGTGTGCCCACATCACCTCGCACTCACCGGCAAACGTGGCGGTCGCGAACTCGAGAATCTTGCCCGACTCGATGCTCCTTTCCGACCGCACCAGCATACCGCCCTCGCACAGGTTGACGGAAGTGCCGGTGAACGCGTCCTCGAACTGGAAGGGAGTGAAGACGATGAGCGTCTCGTAGTCGAAGCGCGGTGAGCGTGGTCTCATGCGGAAGTCCTCGTCTTCGAATCCCGATCCTAACCATACCGTTTAGGGCACTTTCTGCACACATGAATGATGCCAGCAGGTGTCCCCAACGCGCAAGTGGTAGTGGACCCGAATCAACCCGCGGGATACGGGTGTCGCGCTACGGGTTTCGGGTCAACGGGACGAACCGTACCGGCGCGACGTCCCGGATCTCGACCTCCCCGTCGGGCCGCTTCTCGACCACCTTGAGAACCTGGGTGGACCTCTGTGGCCCGACGGGTATGACCATCCGGGCGCCTGGCCGGAGCTGATCGACCAGAGGCTGTGGAATGTGATCTGCGCCGGCAGTAACGAGGATGCCGTCG
>JAHEKL010000242.1 GCA_024638345.1 Gammaproteobacteria bacterium
TGTGAAGGGCTGCCGTCTCCTACAGAACAAGTAGAGAGCCTGGGCCCTTCCATTCTCGACCAGAGCGTTGATGGCAATCTGTTCTAGATCGTTCTTCCGAAAGTGCTCTGGGAGATCGTCGAGCGCGCGGCTCAGCGGCTCTCCGCTCAGGATGCGCGTCTTCCTTTCGTGCCACAGTTCCATCTCGAAGCGCGATAGCGCCGATGGGCTGGTACGTGCCACATCTGCACGACCTCGATGCCCATCGACAACGATCGTCACGGGCTCCTGACCTTCTGGTCCGGTTGGGTCGCCGTCGAAGCAGACATATCGCCAGGCGCTTACATCTACGACGAACTTGAGACGGCGTGCCAAGACCTCCCCGACCGACTCGATGTCGCTAGCCGCGTTTATGACTCCAGCCAGCTCGAACAGCGCCTCATAGCGTGAGACCTTTGAGAGTAGGCTCTTGGGCGATGACTCGGAATAGGTCGATTCGCTGAGCATTGATCTTCTTCTTGCGTCTCTCTTTGACCGACTGCTCGACCGGACCAATGTGGGGATGGAGTACCACGAACGCGAGGCATGCGGAGGAAGCCTGAGTCAGGCGAGACGTCGCTCCCCGCGCGGGGTACCGGAGTCGCGTAACGCGCGATAGCTTCGGCGCCGGTGGTGCCGGATGACTGACGCCAATAGAGCTGAAGTGCAAACCAAATGTGGATGAAGATCGTTCGAATCCTGGGAGCCTGCTTGGGACTCTCGGCCATGTACTTCGGCGTCGTGATCATCGATGACGCGAGGCTGAATGGCCTGCGGGATTCTGGCCTGGCCCTAGGCGTTGCTCTCGCGTATTTCACGGCGGGGGCGATCCTCTTGACCCCTTGGCGGATCTTCAAGTCACGGTCGGCCCTTCTGGTGATGTTCGCCCTTCTTCTCGTCTCTTCGGTGGCCGGCCTGGCCTACGGCTTTGCGCCCGCACTGGCCTGGGCGTTCATCCACGGCGCCATCACGGGGTTCTCCGTTCCGATCGTCCTGCTCGCGCTCCTCAGCCTGGTGAGCAACATCGCTCTCGCCTTCTGGCTCGTGGTCAAGGAGTTCAGGGGAGGTGGGCGTGTCCCGGTGCCGGATTGAGGGACTGGATGAACAGCGCATGAATGGCGATTCACCCGAGCAGTAGGCCCGACAGCCCCGCCCCGGCTCACCCTCGACTCACGTCGTGCGGAATACAATCAACTCGGTCTTGGACCGGGAGGTCACAGTTCAGATGCGTCACTGGTTCAAGAGCTCGCTCCACGTCTGCGCTCTGTTGACGTTTTCGTTCCTTTTCGGCCGTTTGCAGGTGGCCGCTCAAGCGCAACCTCAGGCTTCCGCGGACGAATTCTACAGCTGGACTGCCCCGGACGCTGGGCAACAGCTTGCCGAGGATTCGACCGTCATTCCCTCCGGTCAGGGAGCCCTCTTCGTGCCCTACCTGACCGACCCTCAGGATGAAGCCGAAGCGCTGGTGTATCGCGGCGACGAACAAGTGGCCAGCGGGCCGAACGGCCGCCGAATCCTCTTGCCTCCAGGCGCTTACGTTGTGCGTGTCGGCAGCGGTCCCCTCCAGCAAATGGTCCAGGTCGGTGTCGAGGTCCGCGCGGGGGCCACGACCCAGGTCCCGGTGAACTGGAGTGGATTGAAAGTGGAAGTCGTCGATCAGAACAACGTACCGCATCGGGGCTCCTTCGAGCTGATTCGCGTGTCCGACCGGCAGCCCCTGACGGTCGGATTCGGTGCCAACACGCTGGTCGGGGAACGGCTGCGAACGCTCCTTGTACCGCCAGGCCTCTACCGCATTGTTCGACCGGGCGCCAATTATCGGACCCGAACGAATTTCTCCACGGTCTTCGTTCCAGAGGGCAGCCTGGTCCACTACAAGCTGGTCCTCAATCCATCCAACGGCGAATTGCAGGGCTCGGGAGTCGTCTCCGCCGAGGAATTGGGTGAAGTCACGGAAGGATCGGCTTGGAGCCGTCGCTTCTCTCTGGGGCTTGGCGTGCCGATCGCCTCCACCTCCAACGTCGTGGGGGGCACGAACCAGAGCTCAATCGGCGCGGACGTGGCGTTCGACGCATACCTGACCTATCTCGACGATCGAAACTCCGCCAACATCATCTTCGAACTGGAAGAAGGTTTCATCCGGGTCAATCCGGAAGGCAGCAGCGCGTTGCCCATCCGAAAGACCCGGGATCGTCTTCGACTGGACGGCCTGTACTCACGGCGGTCAAATCCGCGAATCGGTCCGTATGTCCGGTTCGGTCTGCTGACTAGCGTCTTTGAATCGAAGGTGTTGGTCACAGAAGATAGAACGCTCGTGCGGCGCTTCAGCGACGGCACCGAAACCGTCGAACTCATCCAGGCCAACCAGGACTTCAAGACCGCCAACGCCTTTTCCCCTGCGCTGTTTCGCGAAGGTGTGGGCGTGAACGTCAGGGTCCTACAGCAGCGAGAGTCGTTCGTCGATTGGCGCGCCGGCTTCGGGTTCCGGCAGAACCGTTTCAGTGGATCCTTCGTTCAGCGCCAGGGAGCCGAGTTGGTCCAATTGATCACAGGGGAACCGCCGGTCCCTGTAGAGGATGAACCCGGAACATTCGTCTTCTCCGAAGTTGACAGTTTCAGTCAAGAGGGGCTGGAAATGACTCTGGTGGCAACCGCAGCGATAAGCCGGCTTCTGATCAACTCGAACTTCGACCTGTTCGGGGACTTCAGCGACTTCGGCCAACCCACCGTAGACTGGAGGAACACCTTCAGCTGGCGGCTCACCGGCAGCCTCTCCATGGATTACACCCTCGACGTTCTACGCCTGCCCCAGGTCACCACCCAGACGCAGGTCACCCAAAGCCTGTTGTTCAGGTATTCCCTGGGCTCGTAGCTCTCACCGCAGAATCCCCAGACGGTCGTATCGAGCTGGTCGCGCTCGAAGTCCGGCCGATCGGGCAACCCAAAGTCAGGCGCCCGCGCCGCCGCTGCTCACTTCGTTCGGCGAGGTCCCCGTCTCCGCGACGGAGGTGATGTTGGCCATCGTCGTGTTGGCGATCTCCGTCATGGCCTCCTTCGTGAAGAAGGCCTGATGGCCTGTGATCAGCACGTTGGGAAACGTCAGCAGCCGCGAGAGGACATCGTCCTGGATGACTTTCTCGGAGAGATCGCGAAAGAACACACCCTCCTCCTCCTCGTATACGTCCAGGCCCAGGTAGCCGATCTCCTGGCGCTTCAGCGCCTCGATGACCGCCTTGGTATCGAGTACTCGGCCTCGACTCGTGTTGATCAGCACCACTCCTCTCTTCACTCGCGCGAGCGCGTCTCGATCGATCAGGTGGAACGTATCGGGAGTCAGGGGACAGTGGATCGTGATGACGTCGGAGGCCGACAGCAGCTCCTCCAAGGAGACGTACTCGACGCCCAGCTCCAGACATCGCTCGTTCGGGAGAGGATCGTGGCCGATGGTGCGACAGCCGAATCCGCTCAGCAGCTCGGCAACGACTGTTCCGATGGCACCTGTTCCGATGATGCCGACCGTCTTCTCGTGGATATTGAAGCCGAGGAGACCCGCGAGGGAGAAATTGCCGTCTCGGACGCGCGCATAGGCACGGTGGACACGTCGTGACAGGGAAAGGATCAGCGCCAGGGTGTGCTCCGCCACGGCGTGAGGAGAGTAGGCCGGCACACGGCTCACGGTGATGCCGAGCTCACGCGCTCCTTCCAGGTCCACGTTGTTGAAGCCTGCGGATCGCAACGCGACGTGGCGCGTTCCCTGTTCGGCCAGGACTTCGAGCACGTCCCGGCCAACGTCGTCGTGGACGAACACGCAAACGCTCGGGTAGCCGTCGGCGAGTCGTGCCGTTGACACGTCCAGTCGCGCGGGCTGGAAGTTGAGCTCGTACGAGGCCGCCTCGTTCGCGGCGGAGAGGAACTCGACGTCGTACGGTTCCGCGCTGAAGATCATGACTCTGGTCATTGCTCGAGGAAGCCTGCCCCGGAAAGGCCCGGGATCCTCACGAGCGGGAGGGCTCGTCGGCGGAGCTCGGTCCCACCCGACGCTCCATGTCCTCCAGGCGACGCCGAAAGTCGGTCGCCTCGCCGAAGAGCGTCTCGGCCAATTGGACCGAGGCCGCCTCCGCCTGCTCGAGCTGGGCTTGCTGAAGCCGGAGGATCTCGTCGATCCGGCTTTCCAGATACTCGCGAAGCTCCCCGATCCTCGATTCCTCGGCACGATCTGCGATCCCTCGCACCTTCTCGAGCTCCTTGGCGGCCTTCCCGGTCTCCATCATGAGCTGC
>JAHEKL010000029.1 GCA_024638345.1 Gammaproteobacteria bacterium
CGATGATCGCTCCGGGGTGGCTTCCGGCGGCGGCCGCCTCCGCGATGGTCTTATCGAGGAACGAAAGGCAACGCTCGCCCTCTCCGGAGTCGTCCTCGGACCGCGGGAAAGGCACGAAGCGGCTGTCCCGGGGCAGACGATCCACGAACGGATCTCGGAAATGGGCTCGAGACGTCGTCGACAGCGCACCCAGCGTGAGTCCGTGATAGCCGCCCTCGAAGGCAATCACCGCTGTGCGACCCGTCGCCAGCTGCGCGGTCTTGAGGGCGATCTCGACGGCTTCCGACCCCGCCGAGGCCAGAACACCGCGGGTCTCGGTCCACGGAGCTAGCGCGCAGAGGCGTTCCAGGAGCTCCACCTTCACCAACGGGGGGTGGACGTCCCCCATTCCATGGATCAGAGCCTCGGCCTGGGCCCTGATGGCCTCCACGATCCGGGGATGGGCGTGGCCGGCCGCCGCCACGCCGAACGCACCCGTCAGGTCCAGGTAGACGTTGCCGTCCACGTCCCGCACGTTCGCGCCGCGCGCTTCCGACCAGAACACCGGGAAGTCGTCTCCCCGGAAGGTCACGTTCCTCGACTCCACGTCGGCCAGTCGTTCGGCGAGCGCCTTGGACGCGGGTCCGGGAGGCATTGCCAACAGAGTCGGCAGGAGCTCTCCGAGGGGCTCTGCCTCACGGTCCGCTCGATACGAAAACATTGCCGAAATGTCGACGTTGGCGGTACACGGGCAAGAGCGACCGTCGACTCGAGACCCTGCAAAGCGCCAGTGACTATCAATTACTTGGCCCGGAACCCCGGCGACCCGCGGGTCGGTCCTTGCTCTGGCACGAGGATTGCCCCCACCGAGAGCAAGCCCGATCGGCAGTCATTCGGTCGGGCCGAGTGAGGACCACCTTCGGCCGTAGGAGCACGGTGCTCGGACTCTGAGAGGGATGGGCGGATGACGGCTGTTTGGGAAAGAGACGAGGCGGGTGGGGTCCAGCTGGCTTCAATGGATCCTGCGATGCCGATCCCAGGGGAGTTGCTGGGGGAATCGCAGATCTTCCTCGACGCGCTCGCCTCCGCACGGAAGCTCGTGCGGAGGAGAGCGCCTTTTGTGCTCCTACAGGGTGAGTCGGGGACCGGGCGCACCCTGTTCGCGAGAAGTCTCCACTACGAGGGTCCCGCGCCGCAGGCGCCGTTCATCGCCGTTCAATGCTCCTCACTTCCTCCCAGCCTGCTGGAAACGGAGCTTTTTGGAGCTCCCGCGGGGGTCCTGCGCAGTGACACGGCGAGAAAGGCCGGCATCTTCGAGCTGGCCGGCGAGGGCACCGTCTTCCTTGACGAGGTTCAGGAACTACCCGACTCGGTTCGAAGACGTCTAGCCAACGCGTTCAAGGGAGTCGACGAAGCTGGAGAGATCAGCTGCTGGATCCTGGGTGCTTCGAGGACCAAGCCCGAGATCGGGCCTGAGGACGATCGGCTCGTCCGCGAGTTCCAGGAGACACTCTACAAGAACATGGTGGAGGTTCCTCCCCTTCGGAGCCGCGAGAGAGACGTCGAGCTACTGGCCCGCCACTTCCTGCGCGGTTGGGCAATCGATCACGGCGTGGCGATGCCTGTGCTCGAGAGCCGCGCCGTCGAAGCCATGTATGCCTACCCTTGGCCCGGAAACATTCGAGAGCTCAAGTATGCCCTGGAGCGCGCCGCCGCGCTCGCCCCCGGGCGTCGCATCGGACCCGAGCATCTGCGGATCAAGTCACGACAGAACACCCCGCTGCGGCAGGGATCACCCCCCTCTCGCGACATGATCCTCATTCCACCCGAGGGCAAGTCGCTCGCGGACATCGAGGCGGAAGCGGTGCGGGCAACGCTGAAGCTCACCGGAGGGAACCGAAGCGCAGCCGCCCGCATCCTGGGGATCTCGAGGCCGACTCTCGGAAGGAAGATCAAGAAGTACGATCTCTGACCTTCGAGGTCCCGCTCCTCATGGCCCCGGGGTCTCCACCTTCAGCTGGTCGAGGAACTCCCCCTCGGTCAGAATCGTGACACCGAGCTCACGGGCACGCTCGAGCTTGGATCCCCCACCCTCTCCCGCCACGACGAAATCGGTCTCCTTGCTCACTGAAGAGCTGGCTCGGGCCCCCAGCGCCTCGATCGATTGCTTGGCCCGCGCTCGAGTCATGGACTGAAGCGTCCCGGTGAACACGAAACGTCTCCCGCTCAGGGGGCCTTCACCCTGCCGAACCTCCGGCACATCGAGCTGAATCATCCTCTCGAACACCGCCTGGATCGCCGCATGGCTCTTCGGATCTTCCAGAAACGAGCGAATCTGCGACGCCATCTTGGGCCCGACTCCGCGAACCGCCTGAAGGGCGTCTTCGTCTGCGTCACGAAGGGCCTCGTAGCTTCGAAAATGCGCTGCCAGGTCGCCCGCCACGGACACGCCTACCTCCGGAATACCGAGACCGAACAGGAAGCGACGGAGCTGCGTCGAGCGGCGACCCTGAATGGCCGCCACCAGGTTATCGGCCGATTTCGACGCGAATCCAGGGAGCTCCAGAAGCTGCTCAACCGTCAAATCGAACAAGTCCACGAGCTCGTCGACCAGTCCACGATCCACGAGCAAGGCAGCCGTTTCGGAGCCCAGACCTTCGATATCCAGACCGCTTCTGGAAGCGAAGTGGACGATCCGACCCTTCAGCTGGGCCGAGCACCCGAAGCGGTTCGGGCACAAGGTGAAGGGACCGCTGATCTGAACCCGGGTGCCGCAGTTGGGGCACCGATCGGGCATCTCGAAGGGTGACGCGCGAGTTCGGTCCTCCTCCGGGATCACCTCCACGACCTGTGGAATGACGTCCCCGGCCCGCTGAACCCGCACGAGGTCCTTCTCCCGAATGTCTTTCCGTTCGAGCTCCTCCCGGTTGTGCAAGGTCGCTCGAGCTACGGTCACCCCACCGACCTCGACCGGTAGGAGCAGGGCCACGGGAGTGAGGACGCCGGTCCGCCCCACCTGGATCGCGATCCGCTCGACACGGGTCACCTCCTTCCGTGGCTCGAACTTGAAGGCGAGCGCCCATCTCGGATGGTGCGACGTGGATCCCAAATCAACCCGCTCATCGAGATCGTCGAGCTTGATCACGATTCCGTCGATCTCGTAATCGAGGTTGTCCCGATCGCTCTGAAAGGCTCCGTGATACGCCAAGATCTCGTCGGCCGACCGAACCCGCTCCGCCCGCTCCGGCGTCCGGAAACCCCAGGCTCCGAGGGCCTCGATCACCGCCCAGTCCGTACGAAAGGACACTCCTCGGGCGTCGAGCACCTCGTAACCGAGGCATTCGAGAGGTCGCGTCGCGGTGATCGACGAGTCCAGCTGCCGAATCGCTCCAGAAGTCGCGTTCCGTGGGTTGGCGTAGGGTTCACCCCCCTCCTCCATGATGGACTCGTTCAGCGCCTCGAAGGCGGTCAGGGGCATGAGGACCTCGCCCCGCACGGACAGGAACTCGGGGATCGGCCGCTCCTCGCGGAGTCGTAGCGGCACCGAAGGGATCGTGCGCGCGTTGTCGGTCACTCCCTCCCCCTCGAGCCCGTTCCCCCGGGTAACCGCACGTGTGAGCACTCCTCTCTCGTAGACCAGCTCGATCGAAACGCCGTCCAGCTTGGGCTCCAGGAGATACTCGACGTGGTCCGCCTCCACCGCCCTGCGGACGCGCTCATCGAATCGGAGGACTTCGGCGGGGTCCTGAGTCGAGTCGAGGGAGAGCATGGGTGCGCAGTGACGGATGGTGGGAAGATCCGTGCGCGGTGAGGCGCCCACCCGCCGGGTCGGGGAGTCTATGGTGATCAGGTCCGGGAAGCGTTCCTCCAGTGCGCGCAGTCGGCGGAAGAGCCGATCGTACGCTGCGTCCGAGATCTCCGGCACGCCCTTCACGTAGTAGAGGTGGTTGTGGCGTTGGATCACCGAGCGGAGCTCGTGTGTCTCCTCCTCGGCGGCTTCGGCGGAGACCTGCTCCAAGGGGACGTCGAAGTCCAAGGACGACTCGTTCATCGATGGAATCTCGTGGGGACGCGCGCGCGGCGCTTCTAAGCCTACGCGACCGAGTTCGGCTTCCGGTACGTATCTTCGGAAGGAAGGGATGCACGCGGAAGCCCCCGGGCGATGCGGGCGTCGAAGTGGTCATCTTGCTGTTCGCTTCGGTGGCCCACGAGCGCTACCGTGACCTGCCGACCGAGCCGGACCGCATCGTGGAGCGCAGACGTCCGATGGATCAGGCGATCGACCTCATGGTAGAGGAAGCCAAGTCGGTGGGAGCGAAGGGAGTGGTCTGCGTGCGGCTTCAGACGCAGGAGATCATGAAGGGCCCATCCGAGGTGCTCTGCTTTGGGACGGCGGTGACCCTCGATCCGGACGATCGGTCGAGTGGTGAGAGGCTCTCCCCATCATGAGGCGAAGACCGGTTCGTCCGCTCGTTCTTCTTCTCTCGACCCTCTCCCTTGCGCAGACCGGCTGCGCCGCGACTGGAGCCGCCCCTGGTCCCGCACCCATCCCCCTCCCCGAGCGCCTCGACGCGCTTCTGACCGAGCCACCCTTCGACCGCGTCCACTGGGGAGTGCTCGTGGTGGACGGAGCGTCGGGGCGCGAGGTCTTTTCGCACAACCCCGACCTCCTCTTCATTCCGGCATCCAACATGAAGATCCCGGTCACGGCGGCGGCGCTGGGACTGTTGGGTCCGGAGTACCGGTGGCAGACGACCTTCTACTCGCACACGCTCCCCGACCGCGGGATCCTGGAGGGCGATCTCTACCTCCCTGCCCATGGCGATCCTACCCTGGGTCAACCGTTCCACGATTCCTCCAGCGATGCGCTCGCCGCTCTGGCCGATTCGCTGGTCGCCGCCGGCATCCGTGAGGTTCGGGGACGTCTGGTCGTGGACGTGTCCGCCTGGGACTCGACCACGGTGCCGGAGTCGTGGATGATCGAGGATCTGGACGGGCGGTTCGGGGCTACCGGAGGGGCTTTTTCGATCGAGCGGGGCGAGTTGGAGATCCGTGTGAGGGGCACGGGGGCGGGCGAGCCCGCAGTCGTGGAGTGGTCCCCCCGGGGACCGATCCCCGGGGCCGACGGCAGCCTTCAGCCGTTCGTGCGTCACGATGTCCGCACCATAGCCGCGGGCGGCGAGGGGCAGATTCGAACGAGCTTCCTCCCGGAGTCGAGCCACTGGGTCGTCGAAGGGACCATCGCGTCCGGCGATGAACGAACGATCACCAGATCAGGGAGGGCACCGGTCCGGCTCGCCACGGGGGTTATCCTGCGCGTGCTCTCCGAGCGGGGAATCGAGGTCTCCGGTGGCGTGGAGATCCTCTGGGAGCGTGAGGAGCCGATCGAGACCGCCTGCGCGAGCGGTCGGATTCCTTCGTGTGCCGAGATGATCCGAATAGCAGGACTGGCCTCGCCCCCCCTTGTCGAGGTCGTGGCCGCAATCCTGGGACCGAGTCAAAACTGGATCGCCGAGCAGCTGGTGCGCACCCTGGGGTCCGAGCTTGGCCGGGAGGGAAGCTGGTCGGAGGGATTCGCGGTGAGCGAGGTCTACTTGGACACGGCGGTCGGGATCGGACCAGAGGAGGTGCACTGGGAGGACGGCTCCGGGATGTCCAACCACAACCTGATCTCGCCGCGCGCCCTGGTCTCCATCCTTCGGCATGCGCGAAGCCGACCCTGGGGATCGGCTTTCCGCTCGGGGATGGCTCAGGGCGGACTGCAGGGAACGACCCTGAGCTCGCGTCTGGAGTCATTCGGTGGAAGGGTTTTCGCGAAGACGGGAACACTGAGCCACGTGGACGCTCTCTCCGGCTATGTAGTCGGGGCGACGGGTCGGGAGTTGATCTTCAGCATTCTGACGAATGGCTCCAACCTTCCGGCCAGCTCGGTGCGCGCGCAGGCCGATCGTATCGTCGCGGAGCTGGCGGGCCGATCGGTGCGGGAGTAGCACTCGCGTTCTACGAGGAACCCCGAGAGCCTCTATTCGCACCTTCCAGCGCGAGCTCAGCCGCCTTCCTCCCCTCCTCGATCATCTGATCCAGCTTCCGGAACTCCAACGTGCCGAATTGGTCCACATTCGGCCGAATGTACAGCATTGGTGGGCCGTTCCACTCGCTCACGACCTTCCGACGGTGACGGCCGGACATGATGGAGAAGACCCGCTCGTGAATCGCGAGCATTCCGTGCTTCACCGCGGCGTCCGCGTCGGCACTTTCGGCCCGACCGACGTCGATCGCCACGATCGCGGTCGCTCCGAGCTCTGCGGCTCGCAGGATCGGCAGGGCCTCTTCCGTGCCTCCATCGACATAGAGGCCGCCGGGCAAGGCGCAGGGCGGATAGAAGACAGGTAATGCGGAGGACGCATACACGGCCTGCGCGAGCGTCACGTCCGTCCGGGCGCCGACCCCGAACCACTCGGTCTTTCCGCTTCCCAGCTCGACGGCGTTCGTCTGGAAGCGAATACGAAGCGCGTCCCACCCGTCGGCGGGTATCACACGCTCGATGTAGCTCATGAAGACGTCCCCGCGGTAGAGCGCCGGCGAGCGAATCCCCTGCGTCCACAGGAGGCGACGGGGCATGGTGGCGATCTCCTCTCGCGAGACCGTGAGCGCCATCTGCTCCAGCTCTTCGAGTGGCTGGCCCCCGGCCAAGCACGCCCCCACCAGTGCTCCGATGCTCGTTCCGATGATCCCCTCGGGCTCGAATCCCGCGGCCTTCAGCACCCGCCAGGCCCCGAGGTGAGCCAGCCCCTTCACTCCCCCTCCCCCCAAGACCAGCCAAGGCCGCTCACCCAGCTCGACCCCTCCGAGCCGAGGCTCGGCCGATCCCGTCGGTCTGCGCCACTTCAGAATGCGCGCCATCCAGCCTCGCTCGGAGTCGACGAAAACAAGCTCAAACGCTTGAAAAATAGGCGAAAAGCAGACTTGACGCTCCCTCGGCCGACGAGTAGCTTCCCAGGGTACGTAACGATAATCAGAATCATTCTCGATTAGAGGCCGCGCGGTCCTGCCGCGAGGCCTCTTCCCCACTGGACCGAGAGCGTTGACGAGCGGATGAGCGAGATCCCGATTCTCGAGGTGAAGAACCTTCACGCCAAGGTCGCCGACGAGGACACCGAGATCCTCCGAGGGGTGGATTTGACCCTGGCCAAAGGTGAGATCCACGCGATCATGGGGCCGAACGGCTCTGGAAAGAGCACCCTCGCCAAGATCGTGGCGGGGCACCCTGCGTACGAGCCCACCGAGGGTCAGGTGCGGTATCTGGGACAGGATGTCCTGGAGCTCGACCCGGATGAGCGCGCTCGCCTCGGTATCTTTCTGGCCTTCCAGTACCCGGTCGAGATTCCTGGAGTCTCCATCGCGAACTTCATGCGCACGGCGATGCAGGCGCACCTGGACGAAGGCGAGGAGCTGGATCTGTTCGACTTTCAGGATCAGCTACTGGAGCGGATGGAGCTACTCGACATGGATCCGTCTTTCGCGGAGCGTCACGTGAACGACGGGTTCTCCGGTGGAGAGAAGAAGCGCAACGAGATCCTCCAGATGGCCGTGCTCCGACCCAAGCTCGCCGTCATGGACGAGACGGACTCCGGCCTGGACATCGATGCGCTGCAGGTAGTGGCGAACGGCGTGAAGAAGCTGCATGCAGAGGACCCGGAGATGACCGTCTTGATCATCACCCACTACCAGCGTCTGCTGAACTACATCCAACCCGATCACGTGCACGTGATGGTCGGTGGTCGCATCGTCCGCTCAGGCGGACCCGAGCTCGCCGAGGAGTTGGAGACCGAGGGATACGAGCAGTTCCGAGCACCCGCCTAACACCGAGGGGCACCCCATGCCACAGAACGAAGTCGTAGAGGGTCTCGGGCTGGACCAGTACAAGTATCACTTCATCACCGAGGACGAGCCCGTATTCCGGTCCGGGCGCGGCTTGAACGAAAAGGTGGTGCGAGAGATTTCGGCCCAGAAGGACGAGCCGCAATGGATGCTCGATTTCCGGCTTAAAGCCCTCAAGATCTACAACGCCAAGCCGATGCCCACGTGGGGCGGCGACCTGTCGAATCTCGAGGCTGTGCTCGACCAGATCTACTTCTACGTCCGGCCTCAGGAGAAGATGGAGCGGTCCTGGGACGATGTGCCCGCCAACATCAAGGACACCTTCGAGAAACTCGGCATTCCAGAAGCGGAGCAGAAGATCCTGGCGGGCGTCGGGGCCCAGTACGAGTCGGAGATGGTCTACCACTCCCTCAAGGAGGAGTGGGATGCCAAAGGGGTGATCTTCGACTCGATCGAGGACGGCCTGAAGAACCATCCCGAGCTCTTCCGGGAGCACTTCGGCACTGTGATCCCCTCGGCCGACAACAAGTTCGCGGCCATGAACTCGGCGGTCTGGTCGGGCGGCTCGTTCGTCTACATCCCCAAGGGAGTGGAGCTGGACACGCCGCTGCAGGCCTACTTCCGGGTGAACCAGGAACAGATGGGTCAGTTCGAGCGCACGCTGATCATCGCGGACGAGGGCGCCAAGGCGCACTACATCGAGGGATGCACGGCCCCTGTGTACTCCACGGAGTCGTTCCACTCCGGCGTGATCGAGATCATCGTCAAGGCCGGGGCGCACTTCCGCTACACGACGATCCAGAATTGGTCCAACAACATGTACAATCTCGTGACCCAGCGAGCGCTGGTGCACGAGCACGCGACCATGGAGTGGCTGGACGGCAATCTGGGCTCGAAGCTGACCATGAAGTACCCATCGTGCTTTCTGGTGGGTGAAGGCGCGCACGGATCGGTGCTTTCGATCGCGTACTCCGGAGACGGCCAGCACCAGGACACGGGCGGCAAGGTCGTCCATGCCGCGCCGAACACGTCCTCACAGATCATCTCCAAGTCGATCTCGAAGGGGACGGGCCGGTCCACCTATCGCGGGCTGTGCAAGGTCTACGAAGGATCCGTCAATTCCCGCTCGAACGTGGAGTGCGACGCGCTTCTGATCCACCCGACCTCGCGCACGGACACCTATCCGTACATCGAAATCGAGGAGAAGCAGGCGAATGTCGGTCACGAGGCCACGGTTTCGAAGGTAGGGGACGAGCAACTCTTCTATCTCATGAGCCGAGGCATGTCGGAGGAGGAGGCCATGGCGATGATCGTCCGTGGCTTCATCGAGCCCATCGCAAAGCTCCTTCCGCTCGAGTACGCGGTGGAGCTCAATCGGCTCATCGAGTTGGAGATGGAAGGCTCGGTGGGATGAGTGTCACGACTCCCGGTCTCGCCGAGGGCGTGACCGAGCAGATCAACCGCGAGGCCGTCGAGGCGCTGGCTGCCGAGGAGCCCGGGTGGCTTCGTGAACGGAGGCTCGAGGCCTGGTCCGTTTACGAAAGCACGCCGATTCCGAGCAAGAAGCTCGAGGAGTGGCGCTACACCGACCTTTCCAAGAAGCTCTCGCTCGACGAGCTCAGTCTCCTCCCGTGGGCCGAGCGCCAGTTCTCCGAGGCGAACGCCCCTTCGGAGCTTCGATCCGCGATGGCGTCGGATCGGGCCGCGTCCGGGCATCTCGTCGAGCTCGATGGCTCTGTCGCGCGCGTTGATCTGCAGGACGAGCTCGCTTCCAAAGGCGTCCTGCTCACGTCCATCCGAAGTGCCGTCCAGAGTCACCCGGACCTTGTCGAGGAGCTCCTGGCCACGGAGGCGGTGCCGGCGGAGAGTGGGAAGTTCCAGGCGCTGAATGCGGCGTTGTGGACCGACGGGATTCTGCTGCACGTCCCGAGAGGGGTTCGCATGGAGCTTCCGATTCGCGTCAGCCGATGGATCTCAGAGGCGGGGCGCGCGCTCTTCTCGCGCACATTGATCGTCGCCGACGAAGGGAGCCGGGTGTCGTTCGTGGATGAGGTGCTCTCGCCCGACTTCACCCGCCAGACCTTCGTTTCCTCCGCCGTGGAGGTGTTCGCCAGGAACGGGGCGCAGGTGCAGTTCGTCTCGCTTCAGCGTCTGGGACGTGGAGCCTTTCACCTGTCCCAGCAGCGTACCCTGGCGGACAACGACTCGACCCTCGACACACTCAACGTCAGTCTCGGTGGGTCCGTGGCGCGGATCGATCTGAACGCCGAGCTCCGCGGTGCCGGTGCGAACTCCGACATGCTGGGTCTTTACTTCGGCGAGGAGGATCAGCACTTCGATCACAACACCCGCCAGGACCACCGCGCCCCACACACCAAGAGCGATCTGCTGTACAAGGGTGCCCTGGACGGCCGGGCGCGTGCTGTGTTCCGAGGGATCATCAAGGTGCACCGGGGAGCCCAGCAGACCGACGCCTATCAGACGAACCGCAACCTGCTCCTCTCCAACGAAGCTCGTGCCGACTCGCTGCCGAACCTGGAGATCGAGGCGGACGATGTTCGCTGCTCGCACGGGGCGACCGTCGGGCAGCTAGATCAGGATCATCTCTTCTACCTGATGAGCCGCGGGCTTCCACGAGCTCAGGCGGAACGACTCGTGGTGATGGGATTCCTGGGCGAGGTGCTCTCCCGTCTACCTCTGGGAGGAGTGGTCGAGAAGGTCTCTTCGATCATCGAGGACCGACTTCGTGCCTGATTGGGTGCGCGTCGCCCATGTCGATGAGTGCAGGGGTGATGGCTGTCTTCAGAAGGTCCTGAGCGACGAGCGGTCCATTGTGCTCGCGCGCTGGGGCGGAGAGATCTTCGCACTGGAAGATTGCTGCTCGCACGAAGACTACCCTCTGTCCGAGGGGGAGGTCGAGGACGGGGATGTCGAGTGCATCCTTCACGGCGCTCGCTTCGATCTCCGGACCGGGAAGGCCGTGCGGCTTCCGGCGATTCGTCCCGTGAGGACGTTCGCCGTGGAGATTCGAGGCGAGGAGGTTTTCGTGGAAGTCGACAAATGAGCGTGACGCATACGCACGCGGCAGCCCCTCCGGTCCCGACGTTGGACGTCGAGCGAATCCGAGAGGACTTTCCGATCCTCGCCCAAGAGGTGAACGGACATCCGCTCGCTTATCTGGATAACGCGGCCACCTCTCAGAAGCCCACCGCGGTCATCGATACGCTTCGGCACTACTACGAGCGGGACAACGCGAACGTCCACCGGGGCCTCCACGAGCTCAGCCGCAGAGCGACGGACGCCTACGAGGCCGCTCGGGCAACGGTAGCAGGATGGATCGGGGCACCCGCCCCGTCCGAGCTGATCTTCACGCGAGGAACGACCGAGGCCATCAACCTCGTCGCCTCGAGCTGGGGAGAGGCCAACCTGGCGCCGGGAGACGAGATCCTGCTCTCCGAGCTCGAGCATCACTCTAATCTCATCCCTTGGCAGCTGGTGGCGAAGAAGACGGGGGCGGTGCTTCGTTATCTCTCCCTCGACGACGATGGACGCCTGATCCTCGACGATCTGCCCGGGATCCTGGGCGGAGGCCGGGTACGCATCGTAGCCATCGCCCACGTTTCGAACTCGCTCGGAACGATCAATCCAGTGGCGGAGATCGCGCGGCAGGCGCGCGAAGCCGGAGCGCTCGTGGCTGTCGACGGAGCTCAGGGGGCAGCCCACCATCCCGTAGACGTCGAGAAGCTGGGGGCGGACTTCTTCGCCTTCTCCGCTCACAAGATGTGCGGCCCCACGGGGATCGGAGCGCTCTGGGTGCGCGGGGAGATCCTCGAGCGGATGCCCCCGTACCAGGGCGGCGGAGAGATGATCGATCTGGTCGGAAAACATGAATCCACCTGGGCCGCCTTACCTCACAAGTTCGAGGCCGGAACACCCAACATCGCGGGTGCCATCGGCATGGCGGCGGCCGTCGAGTACCTGCGCACCATCGGTCCCGAAGCGATTCTCCGTCACGAGCAGGACTTGGTCGGATACGCGCTGGATGCGTTGGGTGATTCGCCCGGGGTCCGGCTGTTCGGACCACCCGAGCCATCTGAACGCGCCGGAGTGGTGTCCTTCCGCATGGCCGAGGCCCACCCTCACGACATCTCCACGGTGCTCGACCGTGAGGGAATAGCGATTCGGGCCGGGCACCACTGCGCACAACTCGTCATGCAGCGCTTCGAGGTGGGTGCGACGGCCAGAGCCTCCTTCTACCTCTACAACACGAAGGAAGAGGTCGACCGGCTCGTTCGCGGTCTCGACACCGTCCGCTCGATCTTCGGAGGGGATTAGTCGTGCCCGGGGTTCCCGACGTCCAGCTCAGCTCGCTCTATCAGCAGCTCATCCTCGAGCACTACAAGAAGCCCCGCAACCGCGGTGCGCTGGAAGACAAGACCGTCGAGGTGCACATGCGCAACCCGGCGTGCGGTGACGAGATCAAGCTTCAGATGAAGGTGGAAGACGACATCATTCGCGACCTTCGCTTTCTCGGGGACGGATGCTCGATCTCTCAGGCATCCGTCTCGATGATGACGAGCATGCTGAAGGATCGACCGCTCGACGACGCGATCGCCCTGGCGCGTCGGTTCACCGAAATGATGCACGGGGACCCGGAAGCGGCGAAAGATCGTTCGCTCAAGGACCTGCGGGCGCTTCAGGGCGTCTCCAAGTTCCCGATTCGCGTAAAATGCGCCCTTCTGGGTTTCGACGCGCTCCAGCAGGCGGTCTTGCAGAGCCGCACGGCGACCGGGGACCAAGAGAGCGCCCCGAGTGAGGGCTCGTGACATCGGATTCCCTGTTCGACCGTCTGCGGGTCGAGACGACCCCACGCGGCGTGTCCCGGGTGCGATTCGAACCAGCCGCCGACACGGCCGATCTCACAGCATTGGAGGCCGCGGCTGGCAGGGGCAGCCTTCCAGGACCCGTCGAGGAGGCTGCCCTCGAGCAGCTCGAGGAATATCTGAACGGTCGCCGCCTCGGCTTCGAGCTCCCACTCGACCTGCAGTCTGCGACCCCCTTCCGTCGACGGGTCCTGACCGAGCTCATGAAGATCCCGTTCGGCGAGACTGTCACCTACGGCCAGCTCGCCTCCCGTGTGGGTTGTGGCTCCGCCCGTGCGATCGGTCAGGCGATCGGTCGAAATCCAATTCCGATCATCATTCCCTGCCATCGGGTCGTCGCGCGGGATGGTCGTCTGGGCGGGTTCAGCGGGGGCCTCGAGCGAAAGATGGCCCTGCTGCAACTCGAGGGCATCCGCGCCGAGCGACCGGCCTTCACAAGCCCGATCTCGGCTGCTCGATCCCACCCGGAGCCCCCTCGTCCGGTGCCCTAGAAGGTCTAAGGCAGCCCGGATTCGGTGGGGGTGAGGACGACCCGTACCGCCTCGCTTCGGCGGTGGTTCGCCGCCGCCGAGAGCGCGTTCCGGTACTCTTTCAAGGGAAAGACGTGCGTCGCGAGACGCTCGACGGGTGCGCGCGTCTCCGCGATCAGCTCCTGTGTGACCTCCATCGTGTGCCGGCGCTCCCCTCGCCAGATCTCGGTCCCGTACCCCACGAAGCCCTTCACGGTCAGCTCCCGCGCCCAGAGCAGAGACAGGTCCAGCTTTCGGATCTCAGCCGCGCAGCCCAATAGCACGACGGTTCCCCTGGCGGCAGTGTAGCGAAGCGCTTGACCGATCGAGCCCGCGTTCCCGACGCAGTCGAAGACCATGGGAAAGCCGCCGCCCGCGAACACCTCCTCTCCCACGATCGGCTGGTACGCCATCGCCCCGGTCTCGATCAGCGCCGCTCGTGCTTCGGGTCCGGGCTCTACCACATCCGTGGCCCCGAGAGTCCGTGCCAGAGTCGCCTCGTGCGATCTCTTGGTCTGGGCCACGATCGTCCCCGAAAAGCCCATCGCCCTCAGCGCCCATATGGTCCCGAACGCAATCGGTCCGCTCCCGATCACCAGGACGTCGTGGCCAGGTGTAGGGGGCGCGTTCAATACCGCGTGTACGCCGATCGAGAGGGGCTCGACCAGAACCGCGGCACGACTCGAGATTCGAGGATCCAGCGGAAAGAGCTGGGTCGAGTGAGCCACGATGCGCTCGCCCCATCCGCCTGGAAGATCGCGATGATAACCCATGGTCAGACCGCGACTTAACTCCGTATCATGGAAGCCTCGGGAGCCCTTTTCGCCCGAGAGCTCGCACGTGCTGAAGCGTCCGATGCGGCACGAGCCACAGACCTCCGAGCCCTCGTACCCTCGCACGTAGCACGAGACCATGGGGTCGACCGACACGCGTTGTCCGGGCACGACGCGTGTCACTCTGGATCCGACCGACTCTACTTCGGCGAGGATCTCGTGGCCCAACACGGCCGGGAAAGATCCGAAGGGCTCCATGATCGGGCTGGACGAATAAGACAGGTTGCCGATGTCCGAGCCGCAGATGCCACACCCCAGAACACGCAGCGTTGCCCACTCCGGACCCGGGACCTCGAGATCGTCCACCTTTTTCAGTCGAAGACGGCTGAGGGGACCGAAGATCGCGGACTCGCTGACGCGTCCCAGCGATCTCGCCAGGAGGAACCCTGGCACGGTCACGTTGAAGACGACTCCCCGCATTCAGACGGCTCCTGGCTCCCTGTGACGGGGCTCGGGAACCCAAGTGCGACCTCGGACGGTTCTCGGAACGAGCCCGGCAGAAGGGTACCAGCGGCATCGGTCCGATACCAGGGGGCACGGGCATGAGCGATCGGGTGTAGAGGAGCCCGCCATGAACACCGCCATCATCGCGGGAATCCGCACGCCCTTCGCCAAGGCCGGCTCCGAGCTGAAGGATCTGAGCGCGATCGATCTGGGCAAGCTCGCGGTCCGGGAGACGCTCGCGCGCGCAGACATCGACGGGGAAGACGTCGACCAGCTCGTGTTCGGCACAGTGGTCCACGATCCGCAAGCTCCCAACATCGCGCGCGAGGTTGGCCTGGCCGTGCTGCCCAAACACGTGCCGGCTACCACGGTCTCCCGGGCCTGCGCCTCCGCCAATCAAGCCATCGCGGACGGCGCGAATCTCATCGAGCTGGATCAAGCTCACGTGGTGGTCGCGGGAGGAGCCGAGTCCCTCTCCCACATACCGATCACGGTGTCCGCACGGATGGCTCGAGTTCTCATGGAGGCCTCCAAGGCCCGCTCCCTGAAAGACCGGATCTCGGTGCTCTCCGGTCTTCGACCCAAGGATCTGATTCCCACACAACCCCAGATCGCGGAGCCGACCACCGGTGAGACCATGGGAGAGGCTGCCGAGCGCATGGCCAAGGAGAACGGGATCTCGCGCGAGGCGCAGGACCGGTGGGCGTTGCGCTCGCACACGCACGCCGCAGCCGGAATCGAGAACGGACACCTGCTGTCGGAGATCGCACCCCTCTACCTCCCCCCCGACTTCGAGACGGTCGTCGACCGAGACAACGGAGTCCGCTTCGATACGAGCCTCGAGGCCCTCGCAAGTCTTCGACCCGTATTCGATCGTAAGCATGGTTCCGTGACGGCTGGAAACGCGTCACCGCTCACGGATGGCGGGGCAGCGGTCGTCCTCATGTCACACGACGCCGTGACCGCGCACGGAGTTCAGCCGCTGGCTTGGATCCGAAGCTATGCGATCACGGGGCTGGATCCGGCCGCCCAGCTTCTCCAGGGACCAGCCTACGCGGCGCCTATCGCCCTGGATCGTGCCGGAATATCAATGCGCGACATCGACGTCATGGAGATGCACGAGGCCTTCGCAGCGCAGGTGCTCTCCAATCTGGAGGCTCTGGACTCCGCCACGTTCGCTCGCGAGGAGTTGGGAAGGGATCGAGCCGTCGGACATCCGGATCCCGAACGGATCAATGTGATGGGTGGGTCGATCGCTCTCGGTCACCCGTTTGGGGCGACCGGTGCCCGGATCACCATGACGCTGGCGAACGAGCTGCGCCGTCAGGACGGGCAGTTCGGTCTCCTGACCGTCTGTGCCGCCGGGGGTATGGGCTTCGCCATGGTGATCGAGCGGACCTGACCCAAGGGAAGGCTCGACCCAGCTACCTCTCACATGGTTCAGCTCCGCTCGCCCAACTCCCGTTCCAACGCGGTACGCACCTCACGCCTACGCTCTCCCTCGCGAAAGCGCTGACGCTCCTCGTCCGTCTCCAGCCGTAGCCGGGGCACCGCGGCCGGTCGCGCGTCCTCATCGATCGCGACGAACGTCAGGAAGCAGGTATTCGTGTGCCTTCGGGTGCCTGTGATCAGATTCTCGGCTTCCACTCGCACCCCAACCTCCATCGACGTCCGTCCGACGAAGTTGACCTGAGCCGAGCAAGTGACCAGCTCTCCCGAGTAGATCGGCTCTCGGAAGTCGACCCGGTCGATCGACACCGTCACACAGGCCCGTCCTGCGTGACGCATGGCCGCCACCGCCGCCGCCCGATCGACCATTGAGAGAATCACACCCCCGAAAACGTGCCCCAGGTTGTTCACGTGTTGCGGGAACAGGAGCTCCGAGACCATCGAGCTCGACTCGGACGGCGCTCGCTCGAGTGCTTGGGCCTTTTCGGACATGGAATCTGTCTTCCTTTTGGGGGCAACTCGGGAACCTTCGAAGCATCGGAGCCGTCACCGGTTAGGATAGATCCCTCCACGCGGGATCGGAAGACGACGATCTCCTCTGAGAACGATCGGGACTCCGCCGGTGTAGATGATCATGCGGATTGCGGCCGTACTCTAGATCGGAGACGAGTCATGTCCGGCTCCTCGCTTCGCAGCCACACTGCAGCCCTCGGCGCTCTCGCGCTCGGCTGTCTCTCGCTGCTTCCTGCAGCTGTCTCGGGTCAAGCCACACCGGCTCAGGCCGCGGCCGTCATTCGTGGAATCGTGATCGACGAGACCACCGAGCAGGGCGTCGAATCGGCCACGATTCAGCTGCTCGGTCACGACCAGGAGGTCCGGACGGGCTCGGACGGATCCTTCGTGTTCGGTGCGATCCCGCAGGGGCTCGTGTCCATGCGGATCACCGCCTCCGGTCACCCGGCGATGGTCGAGGTATTCGAGCTCTTCGACGCCGAGATGAACGTAGAGATTCGGCTCCCTCCGATCAGCGCCGTGCTCTCCGAGCTTCTGGTGTTCGGCGATCAGCCCGAGAATGAGGCGAGCGGGGAGCCACGCACGGCCGCAGATCTGGTGGCCATCGAGGTGCCCGCGGCGCGGACCCGTTCAGGAAACGTCGGACAGAACGACACCGGCATCTATATCCGGGGAATCGGGAGCATGACGCAGAGCGTCGAGCCCTTCGTGTACGTAGACGGCGTACGGATCGGAATCGAGAACGCCATGGACA
>JAHEKL010000243.1 GCA_024638345.1 Gammaproteobacteria bacterium
GGACCTGGGCAGGAACAGCGCAACCGGCCGTCCGGCCGCGCCGATGTCGCCCAGGTGCCTGGCCAGGCGGTTGGCCCGCGAATACAACGCTCCATAGCTCAGGGTCGTATCACCGGAGACGACCGCCGTGGCCTCGGGTGCGCTCGCCGCTGCCTCGCGGAGCCGCTGCAGCACCTTACTCGGTCCCGTGCTCCCACCGAGGGCAGCCGCGTCGGGGTCGGCGGCGATCCCCGCGTTGGGACGCGGGCCCTGGGGAGGGGGCGACGGCGCACCGTTCAGGAGCGCGACCGCTCGGCGCTGCTCATCGTCGTCCAGTAGCGCCTGCCCCGTCACGCCTGCGTCGGGATCCTCGAGGAATCCGTCGAGGAGCCTGAGGAAGTGACCCATGGCCGCCCGCCGCTCACCCTCGCCGAAACGCTCTTCGGCGAAGTCGAAGTGGAGCGAGAAGGTGCCCGTCTCACCGAAATCGTGCACCTGCAGGCGAAGGTCGTGTGCCAGGTCTCCATGTCCGCAGTGTACCCATTCCGGCGTCATATCCAGGCCGGCGAAGCTCGGGAACGACGCGTTGATGTAGTTGAGGACCACGTTGTACGAGCGATTGCCGAGCACAGTGCTGGTTCCCGGCTGGGCGTACCGCAAGAGGCTCGCGCTCTCCGTGCGCGCCAGGGCGAGCAGCGAGCGGAACGATCCCTGGCTGTCCAGCTCCAGCGTGACCGGGAAGACTTCGATGAAGACGCCGATCGTGTCCTTGAGGGCCGCAGTCGGCCGGTTGTGCGACGCCGCCCCGAACGTGATGCGGCTCCGGTCGCTCACGCGGTGCAGGTAGGCCGTGAGGATGGCGGCGAACACGTTGAATTGGGACACGTGCTCCGTGAGTCCTCGCGCCTCGGGCTCCGCCGCCAGCAACCGGAGCGCGCGGGACCGCTCGGGTCCGAGGTCCAGACTCTCGCGGACCGTCCGGGTGGACGTCCGCGCGCCGCCCTTGCCATAGAGAACGACCGGCTCGACTCCACCTGCGAGTCGCTCGCGCCAGTGTTCTTTCGATCGCGAATAGGGTGGGGAGTCGCGGAAGCGACGCTCCCACAGGGTGTAGTCGGCGTAGGAGGGCGTGGCCGAAACGTCGTCTCGTGCGTCGGCCAGGCGCTCGTACGCGGCCGCGACCTCTCGGTACACCAGCCCCGTGGCCCACGCGTCGGTGATCAGATGGTGCTGGTTGAGGTACCAGACGTGCCGATCGTGGGCCAGGCGGATCAAAGCCGTATCGAACAGCAGCTTCGTCGGGTCGAAGGATCGCCGCACCCGCGCTCGAGCCCAAGCGGAGGCGGCGTTCTCCGGACTCGCCTCCCCGCTCAGGTCGACGAGCGACAGCTCCCATGGTACCGCCTTGGACACCCGCTGCTGCGGAACCCCCGCCTCGACATGGATCGTCGTTCGTAGCGCGTCGCTCCGTTCGACCACCGCCTCGACGGCTTGTCGGAAGCGGTCCGGGTCGAGCGGGCCCTCGATCTGAAAGGCGAGGGCCATGTTGTAGAGCGGGGAGTCGGGGCGCAGCCGCTGGCCCATCCAGAGGAGCAACTGGCTCCACGTCAGGTTGGACCGCTCGAGTAGGTCGAGCGCCGCGAGCTCAGACTTCATCCGGGCGTCCGCGATCACGCGCTGCGTCTCCGCAGATACGCCTCGATCCTGGCCACGGACTGGAAGTTCTCGATCGTCACGTCTTCCGGCGGGACCTCCACGCAGAATTCCTGCTCGATGAAGAACACGAGCGAGATGATGCCGAGCGAGTCGACCAACCCGCTCCCCAGGAGATCGTCGTCGGGCGCGACGGCCACGCCGCCCCGGTTGCTCAACAGCTCTCGGGTGATGAAACCGGCAAGCACGTCCCTCATGGGCCGCCTCCGGTCCGCGCGGACGGCGATTCCACATCGCCGCTTCCCGTGGAGCGCTCGTCAGCGCGCTCGCGAGCGCGCTCGCTGAGCTTCAGCCGATCGATCTTCCCGGAGGACGTACGCGGCAGCGAGTCCAGAACCTCGATCCGTTCCGGGAGCGCATACGGTGGCAGCGACTCCGCCAGGTGGAGCGCGAGCTCGCGCGGCTCTACGGAACGCCCGTTCGGTAGCACGGCCGCCTCGATGCGCTGGGTTCCGCTCGGGTCGGGTACGGCGAACACGGCGCCCGACTCGACGGCCTCGTGGGAGACCAGGACAGCCTCGACCTCGTCCAGCTCCACGCGGTAGCCCCGCGCTTTGATCTGACGATCCTTACGGCCGAGAAAGAGAAACACGCCGTCCTCTCGGCGCTCGACCAGGTCGCCCGTCCGGTGGAAAACCCCCGTCTCCCCGTCCGCCCGGGGTCGCTCGCAGAACGCACCGGCATCCAGGTCGGGACGACCCCAATACCCTCGCATCATCGTCGGTGTCCGCACGAGGAGCTCTCCGGGCTCACCTGCCTCCACGGCTCGATCGTCCCCGTCCACCACAACGGCCTCCACGCCCCGGTACGGGCGACCGATGGGAATCGGCGGGTCCGCCTCGCCGGGCGGTTCGGGAAGGATCCAGTAGGTGACCCCGTTGACCTCGGTGGGCCCGTACACGTTCGAGAACCGAGCGGACGGAATGCGGGCCATCAGGGCACGAAGGTGTTTGTTGGGAAACGGCTCGCCGCCAAACAGCACCCACCGGAGGGAGCTCAGGTCACGCTGCCCCAGGGCGCCGTGGAGGAGCAATTGGGTGAGCGCGAGAGGCACGGCGTACAGGACGGTCAGTCGCTCTCTTTCGATCAGCTGCGACAGGCTGGCCGGCAGCTTGGTGTACGCCTCCGGAATGATGACGGTGGTCGCGCCCGCGACGGCTCCGGCGAAGTAGTCCAGGGTCGACAGATCGAAGTGGAGCGGCGCGTGATTGCTCAGACGGTCCTCGCCCGTGAGGCCGTAGGACTCGGCGGCGACCTCAGCGAAGGCCAGGGCGCTCCGGTGGGTGTGCATGACCCCCTTGGGTACTCCGGTGGAGCCCGAGGTATAGAGGACGTACGCCAGATCCTCGTCGGTCAGGTCGCCGGGGAACGGCGCGCCCGGCGCGGTCTCGACGTCGTCCCAGGTCACGGAGGGGACAGCGCTGGTCCCAAGCGTTGCCACGCCGACCACGAGCCTCAGCTCCAGCCCCCCCGCCACCAGACCCGCCAGGGTGCTGACCCTCGACGGCTCCGACACCAGGTGGCGGATTCCGCCGTCCCGGATCATGAATCCGAGCCTCTTGGGCGGGGCGTCGGGGTCGAGCGGAACGTATGCGGCGCCCGCCTTCATGATCCCGTGGATGGCGACGGCCGACTCGAGCCCTTTGCCTGCGTGGATCCCGACTCGATCCCCACGGCGCACGCCGTATTCGCGGAGAACGCCCGCAAGGCGATCCGACCGCTCGGCCAGGGAAGAATAGGTCAGCGACGAGCCCGAGCATCGCACCGCTTCTCGCTCCGGGGCGAGGAACGCCGCTCGGTCGATCGCTTGGGGGAGAAGGTAAAGCATCCTACTTGGAGACCGGGGGGTTCGAATGGAAGATGGCAAACAACCGGCGTCGGAGCCAGAAGGAGGGGTCGAGCGGAGAACGTCGAAACACGTGCGCGGCAGCGGGAGAGCTTCGGGCTCAGAGCCCCAGAAGTCGGGCGATGATGTTCCGTTGGATGTCGGAGGTGCCCGCATAGAGCACCCCTCCCACCGCGTCCCGCAGGTCGCGTTCGACACCAGCGGCACTCAGGTACCCGGTGCCCCCGTGAACTCGGATCGCGTCCAAGCTCGATTCCACGAAGCTCTCGCTCAGGTACAGCTTCAGAAGGGCAGCCTCCATCATCGCCGGTTGGCCCGTCTCCACCAACCACGCGACTTTGTGGAGCAGGAGTCGAGCCGTTTCCAGGCGGAGCTTCATGTCCGCCACCCGGTTCGAGACCGACTGGAACTTCCCGATCGCCTGCCCGAACTGCCGTCGGTCGCGCGAATAGGCAACGGCCGCCTCCAGTTGGCGCTCCATGGCACCGATCTGACTGGCGAGGATGCAGCAGCGCTCGATCTCCAACGAGTGGTTGGAGATGCTCACCCCGGCCCCCTCGGGCCCGATGCGGTTCTCCAACGGTATGTGGCAGTCCTCCAACACGAGCTCGCCGAGCGGCACGGTGCGAAGTCCCATCTTGGAATGGGCCTCACTTGCCTTGAAGCCCGGGGTCCCCTCCTCTACCAGAAAGACGGAGACCCCCCACTTGCCCTTGTC
>JAHEKL010000244.1:0-3646 GCA_024638345.1 Gammaproteobacteria bacterium
CAGGTAATCGGCGACATGAAAGGCGATCGCCTCGCCCTCGCGATCGGGATCTGTGGCCAGGATCACCGTGTCCACGTCACGTGCCTTGCGCTTGAGCTCGCTGAGCACCTTCGCCTTGCCTCGAATCGTCACATATCGAGGCTCGAACCCCTTCTCTACGTCGACTCCGAGCTCCTTGGTCGGAAGGTCTCGGACGTGCCCGACCGAGGCCGCGACATCGAAGGCGCTCCCAAGGTATCGACCGATCGTTCGAGCCTTGGCCGGGGATTCGACCACGACCAGGTGACGCTCGTTGTTTCCGTTCGCCTTTGGCATTCGATCCCGGGATGAAAACTTGAGAGCGGCCCCGCCACTCAGCTACGGAGAGGCCGCTCCAGGTCCGCATGGAGACGTTCGATCACCTGCGAGACGATATCCTGAGCGGAGCAAGCCTCCGTGTCCACCCACCACTCCGCCTTCTCATAGTACTGCTTTCGCGCGGAGATCAGGCTCCTGACCCGCCCGAGGGGATCCGCAACCTCCAAGAGCGGGCGTCGGACTCCTTGGCCGCGCACTCGTTCGAGTGCCAGCTCCGGGGAGACCTGAAGCCAAACGGTCAGCGTCTTCTCCGGCACCTTCTCCAGCCGACCTTCGGCGCAGGGCCACCCACCTCCCGAGGCGAGCACCATTCGATCGCGACTGAGAAGCTCCTCGGCCATCTCCTGCTCGATGCCCCTGAATCCTGCCTCGCCTTCCTCCTCGAAGATCTGGGGAATCGTCCTACCTTCGCGACCCTCGATCGCTTCATCGAGATCGACGAAATCCCACTCGAGGTGCTCGGCCAGGAGCCGGGCGACCGTGGTCTTGCCGCTGCCCATGAACCCCACGAGCACGATCCGGCGGAACGAAAGGCGGGAGACATCGTCCTTCGAGAGCGGCTCGCCTCCTACCCGGCTCAGCGCTCGCCCCATCCGCGCTCGGAGAGGTACGCGACGTATCCTTCGAAGTTCCGGCGCAGCTCGGTCATGGAATCGCCCCCGAATTTCTCCACGAACGCGTCCGCCAGAGTGAGAGCGACCATCGCCTCTCCCACCACCGCCGCGGCCGGAACCGCACACACGTCGCTCCGCTCGGTCGCCGCTGCCTGGGCGCTCCCGTCTCGGAGATCGACCGATGGAAGTCGATGCTTCATGAGGGTGGAGATGGGCTTCATCGCACCCCTGACGACGACGGGCTCACCTGTCGTGACCCCACCCTCGACGCCTCCTGCTCCATTCGAGGAGCGTGCGAACCCTCCGGCTCGGTCCGCGGCCTTGTCCAACACGATCGGGTCGTGCACCTGCGACCCCCGGCGTCGAGCGCCCTCGAACCCGAGACCGATCTCGACACCCTTGATCGCCTGAATCGACATGACCGCCCCGGCGAGGCGTCCGTCGAGCTTGCGATCCCAGGACACGTGACTCCCGAGACCCACTGGGAGACCGGTGACTACGACCTCGAAGATTCCACCGAGCGTGTCCCCCTCCTCTTTGGCTCGGTCGATCGCCTGCATCATTCGTGAGCCGGCCTCCTCGTCCAGCGTTCGAACCGGCGAAGCGTCGGAAAGCGCGTTCAGGTCATCCGGAAGGGAGTCGGGCGATTCGGCTTCGACGTCTCCGATCGAACGCACGTAACTCCCGATCCGGACTCCGAACTCGCCGAGCAGCTTTCGACAGACCGCAGCACAAGCCACCCTCGCGGCGGTCTCCCTGGCGCTGGCTCGCTCGAGGATGTCCCTAGTGTCGCGTCGGTCGTATTTGAGCACGCCGACCAGATCCGCGTGACCCGGGCGCGGAAGATACATCGCGCGCAGGGCCTTCGGGTTCTCGCCTGGATCCGGCGCAAGAGGGCTCATCGCAACGGTCCAGTTCTCCCAGTCACGGTTCCAGACGAGCATGCTGATCGGCGACCCGAGGGTCTCCCCCAAGCGCACACCCGCCAGGATCTCGGCGCGGTCCGACTCGATGTCCATTCGCCGTCCGCGCCCGTACCCGCCCTGGCGGCGGGCAAGCTGCGGATCCACGTCCCGTTCCATCTCCAGGGAGAGCCCCGCGGGTATTCCTTCCAGAAGTGCCGTCAGTGCGCGGCCGTGGGACTCACCAGCCGTCCGGAACGAGATCGGGGTCATGAGCCGATTCCGCACGGCGAACGAAAAAACCCGGCTCGCGCCGGGTGCGAGTCCTCGCCGGGCGACAATCGCCTGGGCGGGTCCTTCCATCGGACGCTCCTGTCGGGCGGTCGGCGACGCCGACGGCGCGCCGCATCGGAGCGGCCATCCCGCCCGGTGGGCGGCATCGGGCTCTCCCGTGGAAGGGTCGAATCGGATGAGCCGCCGTCCGCCGGATCCCCACCTCCACCGAAGTCCGCCGGAACGAGCCCGATCTGAGCCGACGGCGGCGGTGACGGGGGGGGTGGGGTCAGATTGACCATCACCGAGTCCGTGGTGGTGTTCCCTGCAGCATCCTCGGCCGTGACGCGGATCCAGACGCCCTCGACCGTCAAGTCCGCGGTCGGCTTGATCCATACGCTCATGAAAGCGGATGCTTGGGAAGGCGAGAACTCGACGCGTTCTTCCTGATACTTGAGTACCTGCGCCGGCCGGTAGGCGACCCCGTCCACGATCATCGCTGCGATCCCGCGCTGATTCGGAACTCCGGCAGGCTCGGACCCGGTCGCCTGCACGAGGATCGAATCCCCCGCCGCTCGCGAGCTTCCGTTCGCCGGTGCGGCGATCTGGACGTTCGGCGGTATCGAATCGGGCACCAGATCCACCCTCACCGTGTCTGCGCCCTGATTGCCCCACTCGTCGATGGCGGTCGCGATGATGTATACCGGCTCCGCGGTCAGATCGACGGCACCCGCCGTATCGGCAGAAACCACCAGGTACCGCCGAATCAGCTGACGATTGAGCACTGGAGGATCCAGGGTCACGGTTCTCGTGAGATATCTGGGTACGACTTGATCCGTCCCCAGCTCCGGATCGCCCCTGAAGGCGACACCTTCCAGGCGCAGCGTCCGGATTCCGGTCCGGAATGCCGCAGGCAGCTTTTCTATGAACGTCTCGACCAGAACGGAGTCACCCACCGCGCGGGCCGAGCCGTCGGTCGGAGTCACGATCTCCACGACCGGATCCAGCTCGTCCGCGAGCAGCGAGATCTCGACCGAGTCTCTGGTGACGTTGCCCTGCCGATCGAATGCTTCGACGCGGATGAACACGTTCTCGCTCGTGCTGTCCGTTGCGGGAGCCAGGTTTCGCTGGAGAATGGTGTCCGACACCGGCTGGCCGAACGAGACCAAGGTGGACACGAACCTCGTCACGATCTGGTCCGTACCCAAAGTCCGATCGCCACGATGAGCCACGCCGTCCAGCCGCACGGCCTGGATCTGGTCATTGTCTCTCAGATGAACCCGCACGAACAGCGGATTCTGGGCCGGCTCCTGGGCTCCGGGGAGAGGCGCCAGAATCTCGATCTCCGGGATCTCTACGTCTGTCAAAGTCGCAGGAAGGGGAAGACCCGTTCCGATGTTCCCCTGGTGATCGACCGCCACACCGACGACGAATACGTCGCCCAGCGGCAGATCTCCGGGCACCAGATACGTGAGCGTCCGATCGACCGTCCGGCCGGTC
>JAHEKL010000244.1:3656-4217 GCA_024638345.1 Gammaproteobacteria bacterium
AGAGGCCTCCATTGAGGGCGTTGATCTGGAATCCGATCCGGCTCAGTCCCACGTTGTCCGCGGCCGAGACCCCGACCTCCAGCTCCACACCCACCCCGATCTGAGGCGTCCCGAGGGACAGCGTCACCGTGGGGGGTGCCGTATCGATCGCACGAAGGTCGACTGCAGCGGTTCGCCCCACGTTGGACCGCGCGTCCACCGCATACGCCTCGAGCGTGCCTAGAGTGTCCGTTACGGTGGCTGGGATCGAGAAGTCGACCGTGGCGGAAAAATCGGAAGAAATTCCGGTCTGTCGCGCGATCTGCGTCTCTTCGTAGCCGCCGATCCTCAAAGTCGAGACGATCGAGTCCACCCTGATCTGAGCGAGGGCCCGGACCGATACTGTAATCGTGTCGCCGGATTCGATGGCGGCCGGCACTTCGAGCGTAGTGATCTCCGGACCCACGGTCAGGGGCGCGAAGAGATGGCTACCCTCACAGGCCCACATCAGAGACGACCCCAGAACGACCGCGGCTAAGCCGCTGCGTGTCCAGACCCGACTTGCGCCCGCGTGCGTCATGC
>JAHEKL010000030.1:0-848 GCA_024638345.1 Gammaproteobacteria bacterium
GATCTGCATGACCCCCGAAGACCTCGGACGAGCGGGTCTGGATCGCCTGGGAGAACGATGGGGTTCCTGACGATCCAGCGGCCGCACAGGGTCAAGCGCGCCGTCTGAACCGCCCGGCGTCTCCCACTCGGCTTAACGCCGCGGGGGGCACGAGCGTCCTTCTCGGTTGTAGCGTCGCCCGCACCCGTGTCGAGGTGGGCGACCTCTCCGCACTTCCGAGGAGCGCTCATGTCGAACAAGCATCTGGTGACCCCGATTCTGACCCTGGTGTTGATGGCGTTGCCCCCTCTGCTCGCGGCTCAGCAGCGTGGCGGAGGGCGGGGCCCACTTCGGGGGCAAGTGAACCCGATCCAGGCTCTCCTCGAGCAGGCGGACAGCCTGGAAATCGGTCTCGATACGGAGCAATCGGTCCGCCTCGAGGCGATGAGCAGGGAGTTGGATCTCGCGACCTCGGACGCTCGCGCAGCAGTCGCCGAGATAATCGACGAGTCGGGTGGGCCGGGACCGGGCATGTATCAAGGAGTCCGGCCCCACCTGGAGATCATTCAGAGGGAGAACCGAGCGGCGCTGGACAGGGCGCGTGACGAGGTGCTGACGGAGGACCAGCGGAGGGTAGTCGACGCGTTCCTACGGTCCCTTCGACCCAGGGGGAGGGGTGGCCGAAGGGGAGGCGGCCCGGGCTCGGCCGGCTCTGGAGCGTAGTCTCCACCTCCCTTTCGGTCACGTCCTACGCCTTCATGCGGCCTTGCCGCTTCTCCACTTTCGTACTTCTTCCGCGGCCATTTCGCGACCGCCGAGTCCAAAGGCCAGCGCAGCAGCGACCGCAACTGCACCGAGCAGAAGACCGA
>JAHEKL010000030.1:858-16938 GCA_024638345.1 Gammaproteobacteria bacterium
CGAGGACGATGATATCCTCACCGAGACCCATCTGCCTGAGTGCCATCGCACCGGCCAAGACCAGTATGGAAGCCTTGGCTGCAACCGATAGAGTCCTCGCTTGACTCACGCCACTCTCGAGAACTGTGGTCTCGGCAAGCTTCGCCAGCCACAGACCCACGGCGAAGATCGCGACTCCCAACAGCACCTGTCCGGCGAACGTGATGAAGTCGGTCAACACGCCGCCGAGCGCCGCGAACCCCATCATGTTCGCCGCCTCGATCGATGCGAAGACCAGGATCGCGATCAGTGTGAGTGAACCGGCGACCTCCGAGAGGGATCGCCCCCCGACCTGCTCGGCTCGGTCGAGGCCGAGCGTCTTGAGAAGACCGTCGAATCCCGCGTCGCTCAGCACCCGGGTGATCAGGCTACTGGCCAGCTTGCCGACCGCAAAGGCGATCAGGAGAAGCAGCGCCGCTGCGAACAGCACTGGCACGACGGCGAATATGCCGTTCAGCATCGTGGTCGCCGGGGTCGTGATTGCGTCCAGCTCGAGAGCTTCGAGGCTCGAGATGACGACCGGAACCAAGATCAACACGTACACGACGAGACCTACCAGCTTGGAGATCCTGACCCCGGACATCGCATCTATCTCCAGCCGGGCGGGAAGTCCGTCGACCCCGACCGCGGCCAAAAGCCTCGTCACGATGCGTTGGACGAGCCGGGCGATCACCCAACCGATTCCGAAGATCAACACGGCTCCGATCAGATTGGGGATGAACGACAGGATCTGATCGATCGCGCCCTGCACCGGCCCCAACATCCCTTCGATGGCCAGCACGTCCAGGACGGCGGGTAGGAACAAGAGGAACACCAGCCAATAGACGGCTTCGCCGAGCGTCCGGCTAAGAGGCAACTCCTCGCCGTCCAACGCGTGCTCGCCGAGGCGCGAGTCGAGGTCCGCCGCGGAAAGCGCGCCCGAGACGATGCGACGGAGGGCGGTAGCGGTGAACCACGCGAGCAACAGCAGGCCGGCCGCGCCGAGCAGCTGCGGTGCGAAGGCGGACAGCTCAGTCAGCAGGGCGTTCAGGGGCTCCGTGATCAGATCCAGGCTGAGGATCTGAAAGAACGCGACCAGGACGAACAGCATCACGAGGTAGAAGACGACACGCCCCGCGGTGCGATCCACGTGAATCGGCTCCCCCCTCTCCCCGCCGATCCATGTGGCGATGCGGTCGTCCAGACCCGTGCGCCTCAAACCCCCTCGGGTCACCGCCGCGAGGATCCGAGCGACGACCCACCCGCCCACCAGAACGGCGGTGGCACCGGCGAGGCTGGGCAGGTACTCCACGAACGACTCGATCACCTGCTGGAAGCTCTCTTGCATCGTGTTGCTCCTGAGCTGGGGCCCCTGTGTCGTCAGCGAGCCAGACGGACACCGGCGATGAACTGATGCTCATCGAATGCGGCCACACCTCGGTGATGGACGAACGCTCTGATGGGCGACGGACCGCTCCCCAGATCGAACTCCGCACCGTAGCCGATGTTGACCGTCAAGAACTTGCGGCTGGCCACCGCCACCCCGGCCTCGAGATAGGGGAAGAGGTTGCGACCGAACCCCACATTCCAGCCGAATCGCGTGTTGAGTCCGACCATCAGCGTCGGTGATCCGCCACCGAGACCGAAAACGATATCCGGGATCACGTCGAGCGGGACCGCCCCGCTGATGACCCCCAGGTCGCCCCGAACGCCGAACAGTAGCTGCTCGGGTGACGAGACCTGGATGCCTCCGTATGGGAGAATGGCGCCCAGTCGCCGACCCGCGAGGAATACCCCCGGCGCGGCCGCTGGCGCCACCTGAACCGTGGGCTGCGCCGCAGGCTGCGGTTGAGCGGGCGCTTGCGCCCCGGGCTGCACGCCCAAACGGTCGAGCTCATCTCGCACCGCGTCACGGACCGCATCCTCGATCTGAGGGCTGGGCACGGCCCCGATCACACTGTCCGCTCCGGCTCGGGCGTAGGCCGCGCCGTATCTGAGGATGATCTCACCCACCTCGGGAACCGGAATGGTGATGGTTCTCGGGGCTGTGACGGTATCGGTCACGGAAGTCACCGGCACCGCGGCAGGACTTTCGCCGGCCCTCAGGCGCCTGTTTTCTTCCTGCACGGCCGCGAGCTCTCGAGCCAAGCGCTCGCGCTCGTCCTGGTCTTGGTCCTGGTCCGACGCAGCGAAGCGAGGGCGAGGCCTTGCCCCGAAGCCGATGGAGATACCCGCGCTATATTGCCAGTTGGACACCAATTCGTCAGGCGTTGATACGTCTTCGAGCTCGCTCCCGACCGTCATCAACAGATTCCGAGCCCCCAACTCGATCCGCGTGCGATCACTCAATCCCACCGCGACCCCACCTCCTAGCGTGAGGTGGTCCTCCTTGTCCCGTTCAGCCCCGTCGAGGTCGAGGAACTCGTCCCGGAAGTTCACCCGTCCAGCTCCCACCACGAGGAACGGTGAGATTCCCGACCCCGCGTTCAGCGCGAGCTGCGCCTCGGCGCCGAATCCCTCGATGTCCACGGTCTCTTTGTAGTCATCGTCGACTCCCCGCCAGTAGAAGGCGCGAAGACCGACGTTCTGATTGAAGTCGATACCGGCTCTGGCCCCGGCCACATGCTGCCGGTCCAGACGGAGCTCGTCGTCGAAGTCGATCCGGGCCGCGAAAGGCTCCACGAAGATCCCCGGCAGGATCCCGGACACGCCCTGAAGGTCCTGGTATCCGCCACCGAGCGGGACTCGGACGCCGGCTCCGATCAGGAGCGAACTCGTGATTCCATCTTCAGGAATGTCCGCCTGGTCGACTGCGCCCGGGACGAATGACTCATTGAGTCGTGTGGCGAACCGCTCGGCGAAGACCTCCGCGCTCGCGCGACTCCCCAGACCGAACCGGACCCCACCACCCCCACGCAGAAGGATGCGATCTCGCTCGCCCTCGATCGAATCGGTGGTCCTCAGGACCCCACCACCACCCCTCACGAAGGGGACGAAGGTGTTCCTCCCGAAGTTCACCTGCAGCGTGGCCCCGAAGGTCTCGACGTCGTAGAACTCGGGGACCTCCGCACCCGCTGGTGGCACGAGCCCTTCCCGGATCCCGACCTCGTCCTTCCATGCGTAGTAGGGCTGGAGCGAGAAGAACGGGCCGAACTCGAGCGCTGCCCGAACGCCCACGAGTCGGGCATCCTCCAACCCGAACGGGTCGTCCCAACGGTACTCCTCATAGGTCGGCGTGATTGCATACGATACACCCTGAGCCGAAAGCTGGGCGGGGATCGCCCAGACTCCGAACAAGGCGATGGCGAACGTAAACTGGATTCGGCCGAGCCCGTTGCGACGAAGCAAAATTCCTCCCGCGTCACGGTCATTGAGTGGATTCGACGACCGGTAAGGCCGCCGCCGCTGTCTCCGTCGGGACAGCGGACGTGGTTCTTCTTCAGGATTAGACAAAAGCGACGGCGGGAATGTCACATCCTTGCGGCAGTCGTCCGGCGAAGCGATCCGGAGGGCGACTGGGCGTCGACGAGCTACTGCTCGATGATCGACTCCATCATGACTCGGTTGGCGACCGTCAGGGTCTTTCCGTTCCGTTCGATCAGGAGATGCGTCCCGGTCATGCCGACGAGCGTTCCCTCCAGGTCACCGACACGGATATCCCGGCCGACCCTAAGCGTCTTTCTGACGTAGTGACCTGCGAGAATGCTTCGCGTGACGTCCCTGGCTCCGAGTCCGAATGCCAAGCTGAAGCTGAGGGAAAGAGCGAGCAGCACCGCTCCGAGGGTGAGCTGTACCACGGCCGTGTCGACACCCAACTGATCGGCGGCCATGACTGCGATGACCGCCAGGACCGCGACGGTCACGATTCTTCCGAGCACGACGCCGTAGCTGATGCCCGCGCCGTCCGCCGCGCTCCGCACGGCGCTGCCTGCGACTTTGGCCAGGACGGCACCCACCAGCAGGATCAAGACGGCCCCGAGGAGCACCGGGATGTAGCCGATGAGAGCGCCGATCGCTTCCGAGATGGCGATCAACTCGAGCGCGTCCGCCGCACTTCTGACGAAGACCAGAAAGAGCATCCAGAAGACGATCTGGGGAACGATCTCCGAAGTCGTCCTTTGCGCCCCGAGACGGCTCAGCCACAGGTCCGTATCCATCTTCTCCAGCAGACGCCTGACCGGTCCGCTGATGAGCAGCTTTCTGGTGGCCCATGCGAAGGCCGCGGAGACGAGCAGCGCCAGCAGGGCGAGCAGGACAGCGTACAGCACCGTGGGAAGCGATCCGAGGAATCCCTCTACTACTTGTGCCCTCACGTTTTCTATGGACGACCGAACGGCCTGAGTCATGGCTCCATCTCCTCGTCACCTCGTTTGTCCACCCGCTCGATCACGGTACCGGCCCAGTCGACGATCGCCCGCAGCATCGCTCCGACCCCCTCCACTACGAAGCCGACCGCAAAGGCCACCGACTCCCTTCTTCGAATCGACTCCAACACGGAACGCTCGAGGTCGGGACCCGGGACCCATCGCAGCTCCTTCAGCTCTGGCAGTCCGTCATTCTCGGGCGTCCCGTTCGGGGGCTCCGCAGGCGCTTCATTCATGGCTCGAGCTCTCCGTCCGTCCGCGATCGTGGATCCGCCTGAACGCCTCTCTTCCGCGCGTGATCCGCATCTTGGCTGCGGACAGGCTGATTCCGAGCATGACCGCGATCTCCGAGAGATTCACCCCATCCATGTCCGAGAGAACGAGCGGTATTCGCAGCTTCGGGCTCAGCTGCAGAAGCGTTTCGTCGACCTGTCTGCTTCGCGAGAGTCGCTCGGGAAAGGATTCCTGTGGGGCCGGCTCCGCCAGGTCGCCGGCGGCCGCCAATGGAAGGGTCCTGTCTCGATTCCGCTGCATCTTCTTCCTGTGGTTCACGCAATGATTGCTCTTGATGCGATCCAACCAGGTCTTGAACGAAGAGCGCCCCTCGAAACGGGATAGCCCGAAGTAGGCCCGTACGAGAACCTCCTGACTCAAATCCTCGGCATCCTCCGGACTCCCCAGGTAGCGACAGTTCGAGTAAACGTGACTCTGATACCGCCGAACGAGCTCCGTGAAAGCGCGATGGTCACCGGGATGCGCGCGCTGGGCGGCTTCGACGAGCTCCGATTCCGGGAGCCCGTGGAGAGACGGAGCTGTGTTCGCCTCTTCTTCTGACCGTTTTGTACGAGAGGAAGTCACGTGCGGGCGCGCACTGCGGTCGCGGCTCATCCCCGCTGGACGGGGATCTCCTTCACATGCAGGTCCATCTGCGGGAACGCGATGGTGATCCCTGCGCGCTTGAGCGCCTTCCAAACCGCGTGATTGAGCGCGGAGTGGAAGTGGTGGGCCCGCCAAGGATCGCGCGTCCAGAGCGAGACCTCGAACACGATGGACGAGTCTCCGAACTCCTTGAGGAAGATCACCGGATCGCGCCCCGGATCGCGTGCTTCCATTCCCGCCGCGGTCTCTCGGAGCACCTCGAACACCTGATCGACATCCGAAGCGTATGAGACGCCGACGACGGTGCGAACCCGAATCAGGGGATCGGCGAGTGTGAGGTTTGAGACGGTCGCCTGGATCAAGTTCGAGTTCGGGATGATCAGCTGCTCGTCCTGGCGGGTTCGAGCCACCGTAGCACGGGCGCCCAGGCGCTCGACCCTGACGATCCGGCCATCGACCTCGAGGACGTCGCGCTCCTTGATCGTTCGCTCCACGAGCAGGATCACACCCGACACGAAGTTCTGCATGATGTTCTGCATCGCGAAACCGACGGCCACTGCCGCGAACGCGCCGGCCGCGAATAGCGCCCCCAGATCCACGCCGACCGTATCGAGGCCGACCGCCAATCCAACGGCGATGAATCCGTAATGGATGAGCTGAAGCGTGGTGTTCGCCGCGCCCTCGTCCACGGACGGGCGCGTGCGCAGCCACCTGCGAAGGCCCCGCTGGGTGATGCGCGAGGCTACGAAGGTGGCGAGGACGATCGCCAGGAGCACGGCGATCGAGAACACCGTGACCGGGGTGTCCCCGATCGTGAACAGTGTTCGATTCAGAAGCTCGCTCATTGGTTCCCGTGCAAACTATTCCCTTTCTTCCGAACCCCCTAACCACCCCTTGACCCTGAACAACACGAGCATCCCTCCCGCTGCCAATGCCATGAACGAGAGCAGTACGGGATACGCCCACCGGACGCCGAGCTCGGGCATGTACTGGAAGTTCATTCCATAGAGGCCCGCGAGAAAGCTGAGAGGAATGAAGATGCTCGCCATGATCGTGAGCACCTTCATGACCTCGTTCTGCTTGTTCGCGACCGCGGACAGGTAGGTATTGAATAGCCCGGAGGCGAGCTCTCGATTCGTGTCGATCGCCTCCGTGATCTGAATCACGTGGTCGTACGTGTCACGTAGATAAGTCTGACTCTCTCCCGACATGAATTGGCTTTCGCCCCTGAGAAGTGCATTCAGCGCTTCGCGTTGAGGCGCAACTCCCTTCCGAAGCTGCAGGAGCGCGGCCCGGGTCCGATTGATCTGGGCCAGGAGCCGAGGCCCGGGATCCTCGAGCACCCGGTCTTCCATCTCTTCCAGCACGTGGCTCAGGGAGTCGATCGCTGGATAGTAGTGGTCTACGATCGTGTCGATGATCGCGTAGCCCAGGTACTCGGCACCCATCGAGCGCAGCCTCCACCCTCCAGCCCGAATTCGCTGCCGAAGGGGGTCCAGCACGTCGCCGCGGTGCTCCTGAAAAGTCAGAACGTACCATCTGCCGACGAAGATGCTCACCTGCTCGATCCTACCTCGACCCGGCTCGTCACTCTCGGAGGTGACCATCTGGGTCAGATAGAGCTGGTGGCTGTCGAAGCTCTCCGTCTTCGGTCTTTGGGGGGCATTCACCACGTCCTCGAGTGCGAGGGCGTGGATACCGAAGACCTCGGCGAGGCCGTGCAACACGCTCTCGTCACCCAAGCCCTGTACGTCGATCCACGCAACACCCGAGGTCCGCGCGATCAACTCTCCGACGTCGGAGACCGGCACATCGGCTCGCTCGATGAGGTCGGCCTGGTCATAGCACATGGCGGAGATACGGGGAGGAGGGGAATCGGACGGAACGACCAGCGTGCCGGGTCGAGATCCCACTGGAGGATGGCGTTTCTTCAGCAAATCGACCTCCTTGGACCCCTGTGTGCGTGCCCGACTGCGTGCGATTCCGCCTGACTTCGCGGGTGACTCGGCCAGCCGAATGCCCTATCCTCGGGTCTCCTCCCGCGGCTGGGCGTCCCCTATTAGTCTAATGGGGCTGATCACAGCCTGAAGGTGCCCCCATACAGGAATACCAAGCAATGTCGAAGAGTCAGCAGCTCATCGAGCGCCGACACGCCGTGGTGCCCCGCGCCGTCGGACAGTTCGCGGGGGCGAGCACGGCCCAGTCCGCCACCGGAGCCCGCTTGGTGGACGCGGACGGGAACGAGTTCATCGATCTCGCCGGTGGAATCGGAGTGATGAACGTCGGTCACTGCGACGCTCGGGTCGTTCGGGCCATTCAAGAACAAGCCGAGCGACTCATTCACACGTGCATCCACGTAGCGACCTACGAGCCCTATGTCGCCCTCTGCGAGA
Source organism: Gammaproteobacteria bacterium (assembly GCA_024638345.1). Taxonomy (GTDB): domain Bacteria; phylum Gemmatimonadota; class Gemmatimonadetes; order Longimicrobiales; family Gaopeijiaceae; genus JAAXGI01. The sequence continues at coordinate 8,513 of JAHEKL010000030.1, forward strand.
AGCTCGTCAAGATCCTGCCGCATGGCGAATCCACCAAAGCGGTGCTCCTCAACTCGGGCGCGGAAGCGGTCGAGAACGCGGTCAAGTTCGCGCGGCAAGCAACCGGCCGCTCTGCGGTCATCTGCTTCAGCGAGGCGTTCCACGGCAGGACCATGATGTGCATGACGCTCACCTCGAAGACCCGTTACAAGATCGGATGCGGCCCGTTCGCACCCGAGGTCTACCGGCTTCCCTACCCGAATCACTTCAGAGACGGCGACGGGTTGGACTTGGAAGCCTTCGTCGCGCGGGAGCTGACCCGGCTCGAGGGCGCGTTCACGAGCGTCGTTCCGGCACAGCACGTCGCGGCGATCATCATCGAACCGGTCCTCGGAGAGGGCGGCTTCGTCCCGGCACCAGCGCCGTACCTTCGAGGGCTCAGGGAGATCTGTGATCGATACGGCATCCTTCTGATCCTGGACGAGGTACAATCCGGGTTCGGACGAACCGGTCGCTGGGCGGCCTATGAGCATTCCGGAGTCGTCCCCGACATCTCTACCTGGGCGAAATCGCTGGGCGGAGGTATGCCGATCTCCGCCGTTCTCGGCAAGGCGGAGGTGTTGGATGCAGCCCAACCGGGTACCGTGGGTGGGACCTACGGCGGCAACCCGGTGGCTTGTGCGGCGGCTCTCGCCGCGATCGAGTCGATCGAGAACGACCATCTCCTGGAGCGAGGAGCCGCGATCGGGGATCGGGTTCGCACCCGTTTCAGCAAGATCAAGGACCGCTCGAGCCTAGTCGGCGACGTCCGCGGACTGGGGGCGATGGTCGCGATCGAGCTTTGCCACGACGGGGATCCGGCGCGGCCTGCCACCGAGGCCTCCGCGGCCGTCACTGCCGCCTGCCGAGCCCAGGGCATCCTGGTACTGCCTGCCGGGGCACATGGAAACATCATTCGGGTCCTGTCGCCGCTCGTCATCGAAGATTCCGATCTGGAACGCGCCTTGGACGCCATCGACGAGGCCGTGATGGCAGCCTCGCATGCATCGGTCTTGGTATGAAGCCGTTCGCTATCGCGGGTATGCAGCTCGAGCTCTCAGCGGTGCACGAGAACGTCACCCACATGGGAAACCGCCTCGACGTGCTGATGAGCGTGTATCCCTGGGTTCAGATGGTCCTTTTCAGCGAGCTGTCCGCGTTCGGGCCGCTCGTCTCGAACGCCAAGCCCCTGCCCAACGAAACCGAAGAGACGTTCCGGTCTTGGGCACGGAAGCATCGGATCTGGCTCGTGCCCGGATCGATGTTCGAGCGAACCGAGGAGGGGGTCTTCAACACCGCCTCGGTCTTTGATCCGGACGGAAATCTCGTGGGTCGGTACCGAAAGATGTTTCCGTTCCGTCCGTACGAGTCGGGCGTCGAGAGCGGGGCGGAGTTCTTGGTCTTCGACGTACCCGAGGTCGGACGCTTCGGCCTCTCGATCTGCTACGACCTCTGGTTTCCCGAGACCGCGCGCACCCTCGCGGCCAAAGGTGCCGAGGTGATCCTGCATCCGACGCTGACCGGGACGATCGACCGGGACGTCGAGCTCTCGATCGTCCGCGCCACCGCCGCGCAGAATCAGTGCTTCATCTTCGGCATCAATGGCTTCGGCGATTGCGGAAATGGGCGATCGATCATCGTCGGGCCCGCGGGTGAAGTTTTGTACAAGGCACAGAGCGCTCCGGAGATGATCCCCCTCGAGATCGATCTAGATCGAGTCAAGAGAAGCCGAGAAGTGGGCCTTCGCGGTCTGGGTCAGCAGCTCAAGAGCTTCCGCGACCGCACGGTCGAGTTCGACGTCTACTCTGCGGAGGGACGCACATGGCCCTACCTTCACAGTCTCGGTCCTCTGGAGAAGCCCACCAGAGGCTCTCATCACGAGGCGGGGATCCAACCGAAGGAGCTCAGTGAGCACTAGGCTGCGAGGACCGGCGGTCGACGAGGTGACAGGGGTTGAGCCGCCGCGAGCGCGCTCGATCAACGAGCACTACTCGGCTTCCCAATTCCGCACGGAGACGTGGAATCTGCTCAAGCAGTCCACCGACGCTCTGAGACGCAAGGAGCAGCGTGGGCAGGATAGCACCGAAGCCGCCGAAAACGTCGGCGTGATCTTGAAACAGCTCTGGAAGATCGAGCACTACTGGGCGTTCCCCGGAGTCACAGCCTGTGAAGGGCTGCTCGGACTTCTGGACCGGGAGCGCTTCGATCTACTTTCCCGGAAGACCGCGCTCCTCGTTCGAGAGCTCGTCAGCCACTCCTATCGGTCGCGCGACCTCCGAGCCTCCGTGTTCGAAGGCGACGACGAAGGCCTGGAGGACGATGAGCACATCCCGGTAACCGCGGCCCGACCGTACTTCGAGGTCCTCTTCGTAGACGACCTCGAGAGCTCCGAGATCGAGAGCCTGCGGGAGGCCATGCTCGCGACACAGGGCCCCGACGACGAGTTCGTCTACGACATCGTCGTCGTGCCCAGCTTCGAGGACGCGCTGATCGCGGTGCTCTTCAATCACAACATCCAGAGCTGCGTCCTTCGTTACAGGTTCCCCATGGAATCGCAGTTCCCGGTACCCGAGCTGCGTCACTATCTGGACTTCGCGGAGGAAGGCACATTCGAGCGTGCGGAGACCGAACCGGCCGAGACCCTCGCGGTGACGATCGATCGATTGAGACCCGAGCTCGATCTATTCAAGGTCACCGACGAGACCTTGGGCAGCGTCGCGGCGAATCGGACGCGCTGCTTCAGAAGGGTCTTCTACCGTCAAGAAGACTATATCGAGCTACATCTGAGCATCCTGAAAGGTGTGCGGGAACGGTACGAGACCCCGTTCTTCTCGGCGCTGAAGGAGTATAGCCTCCGTCCGACCGGCGTTTTCCATGCCCTTCCCATCTCTCGCGGGAAGTCCATCACCAAGTCCCATTGGATCCAGGACATGGGTCGCTTCTACGGCACCAACATCTTCCTGGCGGAGACTTCCTCGACCACCGGCGGGCTCGACTCGCTGCTCCAGCCCACCGGACCGCTGAAGTACGCTCAGGACAAGGTCGCGAGGGCCTTCGGCAGCCGGCACAGCTTCTTCGTCACGAACGGTACTTCGACGGCCAACAAGATCGTGATGCAGGCGCTCGTGGTGCCAGGCGACATCGTGATGCTCTCCCACGACTGTCACAAATCGCATCCGTATGCGCTCGTGCTGTCGGGGGCACAGCCGCTCTACATGGACGCATATCCGCTCGACGAGTTCACGATGTTCGGGGGCGTTTCGATCGCGGAGATCAAGCACCAGCTCGTGCGTCTGCGGCGTGCCGGCAAGCTCGAACGGGTCAAGATGCTTCTCCTCACGAACAGCACCTTCGACGGGGTGGTCTACGACCCGCTGCGCGTGATGCGCGAAGTTCTCGCCATCAAGCCCGACATGATCTTCGTATGGGACGAAGCCTGGTTCGCGTTCGCCCGGGCCACGCCGACCTATCGGCGGCGCACGGCGATGTACGCTGCGCAGCAGCTTCGAGAGGAGATGGCCTCCCCGTCCTACCGGGAGCGTTACGCCACCTGGAAGGCCGAGCTCGACGAGCTGGACCCGGAAGACGACGCGACCTGGTTGGATCGGCCCCTCCTTCCTGATCCCGAGCGCTCTCGTGTGCGGGTCTATGCCACCCAATCGACCCACAAGACCCTGACGTCGCTTCGCCAGGGCTCGATGATCCACGTCTTCGATCAGGACTTCGATCGGAAGGCGAAGGCCGCGTTCCACGAAGCCTACATGACGCACACCTCGACCTCACCCAACTACCAGATTCTGGCGTCTCTGGATGTCGGCCGTCGTCAATTGGAGTTGGAGGGCTACGAGTTCGTTCGAAACAGCGTGGGGTTGGCGATGATGATCCGTAAGCAGATCTCGGAGCATCCGCTCCTCAGTCGCTATTTCAGGGTGCTCAGACCGGTAGACATGATTCCGGCGGAGTTTCGGCCCTCGGGAATGGAGGGGTTCTACGATCCCACCGCCGGCTTCACCCGCATGGAGCAGCACTGGCGGACCGATGAGTTCTCCCTGGATCCAACCCGGATCACGCTGCACATCGGCGCCACCGGGATGGACGGTGACACGTTCCGGAAGCTGCTGATCGAGCAGTACGACATCCAGATCAACAAGACGTCCAGGAATACCGGGCTGTTCATGCTCAATATCGGATCGACTCGCGGGTCGGCAACCTACCTATTGGACGTTCTTCTCCAGATCGCCGAGGATCTCGAGACGGAGTCTGCCGATCAGAGTGAGATCGATCGGGAGATCTCGGCGGAAAGGGTCCGCTCGCTCGTTCGTGAGCTTCCGCCCCTCCCACGATTCAGCCGATTCCATTCGGCATTCGTCCAGGATCCCCGCGGGGACACCGTAGAAGGTGACATGCGGAGTGCGTTCTTCTTGGGCTACGACCAGAGCTCCATCGAGCATCTGGCGTTGAACGGGTCTTTGGAGACCGCGATGGAGGAGGGACGATCAGTAGTGAGCGCCGCGTTCGTGACTCCCTATCCACCCGGATTCCCGGTGCTCGTGCCGGGTCAGATCGTGACGACGGAGATCCTGGCCTACTTGAAAGCCGTCGACGTCAAGGAGATTCACGGCTTCGATCCCGAGCACGGCCTGACCGTCTTCACCGAAGCGGCCCTCGCCGAACGACGGTAGAGTCGCCGTTCCCCATCTCGCCCCAAGGAGCCGATCGATGCAGCGCCTGAGAAACGTGTCGGATATACGCGCGTTCTTCCATCGCTATCATGTGCCGACCTACTTCGTCAGCGCGACTCCGTTCAACCTGCTCGGGGTGGACGAGTGGGTCCACGACTTCACGTTCATCAGCTTCATCGACTGCTTCGACGGCAAACATCCGTCGGTCTTCGTGCCCAAGGAGAAGCCGCATCCGGTCTTCAAGGGGATCGAGGAGATCAACAACTACCTACTCCAGCACGAGGAAGTCCAGCGGCTCATCCGGCAGAAAGCGCCGAAAGGACGAGGACCCCGAGGGAACGTGGTCTTCCTGTTCTTCAACGACGAGACGGAGAGGATCTGCGAGAAGCTCAAACTCCGGATCTGCTTCCCTTCGGCAAAGCTACGCACGCGGTTGGACAACAAGTTGATGACCACGCGTATCGCGAACGAAGCAGGAGTCCGAAGCGTCCCCAACGCGCTGACCCACGTCTCGAGCTACGACCGGCTCCGCAAGGTCGCGAAGAGACACAGGCTGGGCGACCGACTTGTCATCCAGACGGCCTTCGGCGACTCCGGACACACGACCTTCTTCATCGAAGATGAGAAGGACTACGCCAAGCACGCGGAGGAGATCGAGGCCGAGAAGGAGGTCAAGGTCATGAAGCGTCTGAAAGTTCGCGGCTCGGCGCTCGAGGCGTGCGTCACACGGCACGGGACGCTCGTGGGACCATTGATGACCGAGCTGGTGGGTTTCAAGCAGCTCACCCCGTACAAGGGTGGCTGGTGCGGAAACGAAGTCGTTTCCGACGCGTTCCCGAAGAAGGTTCGGAGATTCGCCCGCGACTCGGCGGTCAAGATCGGCGAAGCGCTGCGAAAGCGCCGATATCGCGGATATTTCGAGCTCGATTTCCTGACGGACCTGGACAGTGGCGAGGTGTACCTGGGAGAGATGAACCCCCGCATCACGGGGGCGAGCTCGATGACGAACCTGGCGGCGTTCGCGCACGCCGATGCCCCTCTCTTCCTGTTTCATCTGCTCGAGTACTCGGGCGTGCCGTACGACCTCGACGTGGCCGAGCTCAACGAGCGATGGTCCAACCCGGAGTACATCGACTCCTGGAGCCAATTCGTGATGAAGAACACCGGAAAGGAGGTCGAGCCGATCAAGACCGCCCCGCGGTCCGGTGTCTGGCAGCTCAACGAAGACGGGACCGTAACCTTCATCCGAGATCAAACTCACCGAAGAACGGTTCGTCGAGAGAATCGCGCCTTTTTCTTGCGGATCGCGCGCGAGGGGGACTGGTTCTACGAAGGGGCCGACCTCGGCATCCTGGTCACCCCGGGCCGCCTCATGCAGAGGAACTTCCGGCTGACTCCGCGCGCGAAGGCCTGGATCAAGGGCATCCGAGGTCAATTCAAGTCGGGCCGCGCGAGTCGTGTGGACCGCGAGGGTGTCGCGGAGCGCGTGGAGGTCGGAGGGTTCAAGTTCTTGTGATCCGTTGAGGATTCTCTTCCGCTGGGTGAACGAAGAGGTCCCCGGCGAGCGTTGGCAGGGGCTTTTCGAACGAGCCTGGCCCGCGTATCGCCGGTGGTTCGCCAGCGAGGGCGATGATTGGCGGCCCGACCTGGAGCTCTCGAGCTCAAAGCTCCGCGAGCACATGCCGGAGTTGGTACCCCTGTGGGAACGTCTGATCGAGCTCGCGGGCGACGACGAGGAAGCGGGTCGAATGCTCGCGCTGTATCGACCGGCTCCGTATCTCACCGGGTGCTCGCAGGGCGTGTGGACCCGCGGAGAGCCCTTCCTCGTTCGTAACTACGACTACCATCCGGCAGCTTCGGAAGGTCTCTTTCTTCTCAGCAACTGGCACGGCACGCGTGTCATTGCTGCCTCCGACTGCCTGTGGGGGGTTCTGGACGGGATCAATGAGCACGGCCTGGCGTTGGCTCTGTCCTTCGGAGGCAGCCGGAACGTCGGCGACGGCTTCGGCATTCCGCTCATCCTTCGCTACGTGCTCGAGTTCTGCTCGAACCTCGAGGAGGCGGTCGAGGTCCTGGACCGCATCCCGTCGCACATGACCTACAATGTCTCGCTGCTAGACCGCTCGGGTTCCTTCGGCGTGGTCTACGTCCGGCCTGACCGCGCCGCGAAGCTGGTCAACGAGCGGGCTTCGACCAATCATCAAGAACGAATCGAGTGGAAGGAGTACGCCGCTCGCACCCGGACGACCGAGCGGAGGCGATTCCTGAACCGAAAGGCGACCGCCGAGGACACCACACCCGAGGGATTCGTCGAACTGTTCCTCAAGCCACCCCTGTACGTCACTGACTACGACCATGGTCACGGAACCCTGTACACGGTCGTCTATCGGCCCAGCTCGGGATCGGTGGACTTTCTCTGGCCGGAGTACGGGCTGTCCGAGGCCTTCGATGATTTCGAGGAGTCGGAGGTCGTGGTCCCCTTCGCGACGTCCGAGTGAGAGCCAACGAATCGGCTGAGCCCACCTCAATCGGCTGAGGCGTCTCGCCACGCTCTCGTGGAATTGCACCACACCCCCGAAATCAGGCGTAGTTGAAGGCGTTCAGGGAGCACGCGTTCTCTATCGCCCCAATCGACTCATCGTGATTGCGCTTCGTAATAGCTTGTCATATATAGACTTACATAGACGTTAGTCCCTGGCACGCGGTCTGCACTGCGGAAAGGTCGTGTCGGGGGCGCCCTTCGGATCGCTCCTGGTGGCTCGTTCACCCTGAGGAGAAGCATCATGAGGAACTGTCTCGAAGCAAGGTGGATCGTCACCGGTTGGATCTTGCTCGCAGTGGCGAGTTGCGGTAGGAGTCAGGTGGTCGACGAGGGTCGTGCCCCGGCGCCCCAGCGGACGACTGAGCGGTCTCCTTCGGGACGTGCCGGGCCAGTCCCATCCACAGAGGACTCGGCGGCCCGGGCCCGGGCGGCGGCGCTCGAAGCCTTGAGCGAGCGGGTCCACTTCGACTTCGACCGCTTCGAGATCAAACCAGAGTTCGCGAGGCTACTGGACCGCAAGGTCGAGATCTTGCAGCAGTACCCGGCCCTTCGTCTGACGATCGAAGGTCACTGTGACGAGTGGGGCTCCACGGAGTACAACCTGGTGCTCGGCCAGCGGCGGGCGATGGCTGTGAGACAGTATCTGGCGAGCAGAGGAATCGTGGCAAGTCGCATTCGGACTACGAGTTACGGTAGGGAGCGGCCCCTCTCGAGCGAATCGGAGGAAGGGGCGTGGGCCCGGAACCGTAGGGCGGAGTTCCTTGTCGAGAACCCGGCTGTACTCTCACTTTGATCCTTCATCGTTCAAGTTCGTGAGGTCCAGAAGGGGTTGGCGGCCCTCGTTCCTCTGACGCGGACCTTCTCCATGCCCCCGGCCCAGTCCCCTCTGACCAAGGCCCGTCGCTCTCGGTGACTAACCTGGACTCGGCCGTCCTCCTCGCGATCATCGCGTTCACGATCGCGGCGTTCGTGCGCGAATGGGCGAACATGGCCGTGATCGGTCTGACGTGCCTAGCGCTCTTGGCGGCGACTGGGCTCGTCACACCCGAGGAGGCGATTTCCGGGTTCAGCAACGAAGCTGTCTTCGCAATCCTCATGCTCTTCTGGTTGAGCGAGTCCCTGGTGCAAAGCGGTGTCGTGACGAAGCTCGGGTACAGGATTGCCGGCCTCGCCGGTGCCTCCGG
>JAHEKL010000245.1 GCA_024638345.1 Gammaproteobacteria bacterium
CGGGAGGCGAAGATGTCGAGGATCAGCTCGGATCGGTCCATGACCCGAACACCGAGCGACACTTCCAGATTCTGCGCCTGATCGGGCTTGAGATCTTCATCGAAGATGACGAGATCGGCCTTGCGGGCGCCGACCAACGCCTTGAGCTCCTTGACCTTGCCGCTGCCGATGTATGTCTGGGCCGTAGGTGCCTCGAGCCGTTGGATCATCGTCCCGACCACTTCGCCGCCGGCAGTGGTGGTGAGTCGATCGAGCTCCTCCATGTGCTCGTCAACCACCCGTTCGTCCAGCGTCCGTCTCGGCGCGCCCACGAGGAGAGCGCGCTCTACGGGTTGCCGGTTTTCCAAGAGCTGGGTCGGGATGGTTCGTGCCCCTCCGATTCGTCCGAGGTCTCGATGAAGCTGTGGGTATCTACCCCGTCGCCTTTCGGCTACCCCGTTTCGCCAGGTTCGTGTCCGTCCCCCGAATCGGGCTCACGCGCTGGCTCGTTCCCGGCACGCAGTCGCGCCCAGAGCTCGAGGCGCTCCGCGATCTCTGCCTCGTAGCCGAGAGAGCCTGGTTCGTAGAACGTTCTCCCCAGAATCGAACCGGGGAGATAGTCCTGGGCCGAGAGACCCCCCGGTTCATCTGGGTCGTAGCGATAGCCCTCGCCATAGCCCCACTCCTTCATGGGTCGTGTGGGTGCGTTTCGGAGGTGCATGGGAACCGGCTCCGACGCAGTCGATTGGGCCGTATCCAGAGCACTCTTCCATCCGACGTATGCTCGATTGGACTTCGGCGCGGTCGCGAGGTAGACGGCGGCTTGGGCGAGGGCCAGCTCCCCCTCTGGTGAGCCCAGGAAGTGGTACGACTGCCAGGCACCCACCGCGATCGTCAGCGCCCCGGGATCGGCGAGCCCAATGTCCTCGGCAGCCATCCGGAGCAGACGACGGGCGATGTACAACGGATCCTCCCCACCCCGGATCATTCGCGCCAGCCAGTAGAGCGTGCCCTGGGGGTCGCTTCCCCGTATCGACTTGTGAAGGGCCGATATCAGGTTGTAGTGCTCCTCGCCCGACTTGTCGTAGATCGCGAAGCGGTGCTGTAGAGCCTCCCCCGCAGCCTCGATGTCGACGCGTCCCCCCTTCCCAACGAGCTCCGCGGCCACTTCGAGGGAGCCGAGCGCTCGGCGTGCATCCCCGTCCGAACTCCGAGCCAGAATTCGAAGAGCATCTTCCTCGGCCTCGAGTTGGAAGCCCCCGAGCCCACGCACCGGATCGGAGAGCGCGTCGTGAAGGATCGTCAGTAGGCTCTCCTCGGGGAGAGGCTCCAGCACGAACACGGGAGCCCTCGATAGAAGGGGGCGGTTGACCTCGAAGGAAGGGTTCTCGGTCGTCGCTCCGACGAGAATGATCGTGCCGTCTTCCACGTGAGGGAGGAATGCGTCTTGTTGGCTCTTGTTGAACCGGTGGATCTCGTCGCAGAAGAGGATGGTCCTTCGACCCGTACCGGCGAGTCGGGTCCTTGCTTCGGCGATTACCTCGCGGACCCGCGCGACGCCTTCCGTCACGGCGGAAAAAGACACGAACGCGGCATCTCCCCTCTCCGCGAGCAGACGAGCCACCGTCGTCTTCCCACTTCCCGGCGGCCCCCAGAGAATACAGCTCGAGAGCGTCCCTCCATCGAGCATAGCCCTGAGCGGCTTTCCTACGCCGATGAGGTGATCCTGGCCACGAAGCCCGTCGACGCTTCGAGGTCGCATTCGCGCAGCGAGCGGGTTGTGCCCGACCGGCCTCCGCGCCCCGGTCCGATCCGCCTCGTCGCCGTCGGTCGGGTTGTTGTGGTCTCCTGGTCGCGCCGGAGGGGATGCGGGGCCCCCGCCGAAGAGGTCGAGATCGTCCCCCATCACAGGGTTTCCGAGGCCTCGGAGGCCCCAGGTTGGGGCAGTCCGGATCTGCCAGCTCCGGTGGGACGATCCTGCTGAGACATCCACCGCACAGCTTCCTCCCTCAGGGCCTCGTTCCGGTTCAGGGTCGGATCCGCCAATGTGCGATCGAGTAGGTGCTCCAACACCTCGCCGAATCGGGGGCCCGGCTCGTACCCGAGTCCAATGAGGTCGCGCCCCGAGATCGCGAGCTCCGAGACCGCAAGCGGCACGTCGGATCGGGCGATCCGACGGAGTCTCCGGCAAGTGGTCACGAAGCGGCCTTGGTCCGGACGGCTGCCGCAGGCTTCGTCGGCCCTCAAGTTGGCGATCCACAATCTCGTCATCGTACGAAGCGAGACCCTTCCGGCAGCGGACAGCAGGCGACGGAGACTCTCTTCAGACGCGTCTGGGTCCGGTAGCGTGGCTGCCGAGGGCGAGACTGCAGCCACGTCTCGTATTCTCGCGTTCGAAGAGCGCAGGCGTTCCAGGATCGCCGCCACGGATCCCTCGTGTCCGACCCCCTGAAGGAGTGCGGCCCAGCGTAAGGTCGGGCGCTCAGGGGACAGTAGGTCGATGACTCGAAGTGAGTGGGCGTACCAGTCGTCGCGCGCGTCGAGTCCACCCGAGCGTGTCCGGACCAGATCACGGCGGCGTCCGACCAGGCCGTCCAACTCCGGGTACAGCTGCGCGAGAGCGCCTGATGCGGCGTAGAGCCCAAGGGCCCGAGACGGCTCGGGGCTCTGGAGTATTCGCTCCATCTCCTCCCGGACGCGCTCGGGTGAAAGGATACGCGTGTGCGTGACGGCAGCCACCAATGCGTGCCAGGTCGATGCCTCGATCGTGAATCGGAAGGTACCCGCGAATCGAAGGCCCCTGAGAACGCGAAGGTAATCCTCTGCGAAGCGCGCCCGGGGTTCCCCGACCGTGCGAAGAACCCGACGGCCCAGGTCGGCTCGCCCCTCGAAGGGATCGTGGAGCACCTTGTTCAGTGGATGCCAGGCGACGGCGTTGATCGTGAAGTCACGCCGGGCCAGGTCCTCGTCCAGTGAGTCCGCAAACTCCACTACCGCGTGACGTCCGGTGGTCTCGATGTCCCGACGGAAGGTGGTGACCTCGTAGAGTACGCCGTCCTTCGAAAGCACTCCGACCGTACCATGATCGATTCCGACGGGAATCGTACGCTTGAAAAGCCTTTGAACCTCGGCCGGCTTGGCACGCGTTGCCAGGTCCCAGTCCTCGGATGGCGCGCCGAGGAGCGCGTCCCGAATCGCTCCGCCCACGGTCCAGGTCTCGTACCCTGCCTCTTCCAGCGTACGCGCGATCCATCGAACCGCCCTTGGAGGCTCGGGTTCGAAGAGGCCGCGTTCTCCCTCCGATCGGTGCATCATCAGTCGCGAAAGAACGAACGGATTCGGCCCACCAATCCGAGTCCGGCCTCGATGGGAGGCACAGGAAGCGGATCGCTGCCCCGCGTGATTCGCATGGGGTTGACCCGAGTCAACAGGTCCCACTGTTCATCCGCACCAATGCGCTCGAACACCTCGCGTGCCGCATCCAGATAGATCCGCAGATGCGGCCGGCCGTGAAAGTCGCTCGCCAAGCAGTCCACACAACCCAACTCGAGCATCTTGAGCGCGAGAGATCTCGGCCCCGGCCCGTACCGATTGACGATCGACCCGAAGTTCACTTGCAGGAGCGCCTCTTCCTTCCGCCACGACGAAATCAGATTGAGACTCCGGTCGTAGACCCGATAACGCTCCGGGTGGGCGATGACAATCCTGGATCCACCCGCCCTCAGTTCCCTGAGTACAGAGGGCGTCTCGAGTGGAATCTGAAGCCGAGGCCATTCGACGAGCACATAGTCCGAGTCGCCCAGCCGAATCCGAGGATCCGACAGGTCGGGGTCCGGCAGATCGAGTTTCACCTCGTGCCCGCGGAGAAAGGAGATTCCCGAGTATCGATCCAGGATCGCCCGTCGCGCTAGAAGGAATGCTTCGTCTACTTCTACCAGCCTGGACTCGAGCGCTTCCGGCATCCGGGTGAGGCTGCCGTCGAGGTGTGGCGTCGTCACGATGACCCGGATTCCCTTTTCGGCCATCCTCCCCACACCATCCAGCGTGTCGGCGACCGACGTAGCTCCGTCGTCCACGCCGGGTACGAGGTGGGAGTGCAGATCGACGTAGGGCTCTTCTCGGTCTTCTCGGGTCAAGTCCGCTCTCCCCCACCGCCCTTTGCCAGGATCTCGATCAACT
>JAHEKL010000246.1 GCA_024638345.1 Gammaproteobacteria bacterium
CACCTCCGATCCTTCCGGGACGACGATGCCTGGCGTGGGCATATCGCCTTCGAGCAGCGATCGTCGGGCAAAGTCCATCGGACGGCGCTCATCTTCCGTGAGCCGGGTCCGGCAGAGCTTCGTGAACGCTTCCTGAGCTTCGAGCCGGACACCCTTCAGGCGTTTCTCCGGTCCGCCCTGCCGTAATCGATTATTTGCAAAAAGTCGTACCGCAATCGAGGTCGAGTGCCATCTGGAGCGATCCTCCAAACCCAATGTGTCTCTTACACTTCCATTTCGGACCGGTTGCAGAGAATAAGCTGCGATCTGATTTGGGAACAGTTGGTTTACACTTTTGGGGTAATTTGTAAATCGTTGTGGCCCAACGACTTACAATTTACTAGAAATGTCGGGGTTGGCACGATGTGGGGGTTGCGCGGGTTGGGTCGCTCTCTTACAGTACTCTCCATCTTAGGGTTGCCAACGTCTCCTGCAGAATTTGACTGCATCTCCGGCGGCCGAATCCGGTATCCCTGAAAAGGTTACTTTTCCACAATCCAGAGTGGGTGAGGTGTGTCTATGTGGGAGACGCGTTCCGTGCAACTGTCCGTTCGGTTGCCGAGCGACATCGCAGCACAGGCCGAGGCGGTCCAGGAGAAGGACCCCGAATTCCTGAGTCGTGTCGTGCTGTACGGTCTCACGCGTCGGTCCATCTACGAACACCTCCGCCAGAGCGACACTTCCGAGACCACGTCCGACATGGAGGTCGCGGGACCCCAGCCCTGAAGACTCTTGCGTTGGTGAGGCCTCTGGTCCAAACGTAGGCGCGATCGGACCACGGTTCTGCGCTCACGGGCCGGGGGCTTTTTCACGTCCGGCGGGAGGACCGCAGTGGACGCAGGCAAGAAGGGCTCGGAGGAGCCGCTCAACGTCCTGCGCGCCAAGTACCACGACTACTGCTCGGCGCAGGTCGCGGATCTCCTCGTCTATATGAGTCCGGACGAAATCTACCTGCTCGCCCACCGCGCTTTTCGTGAGGAGGGCGGGGAGGGCGACATCTCGTACGTCGAGATGGTGCGGGTCGCCACCGACTGGCTGTCCCGACGCGTCGCTTTGCCCCCGTTCGAAGTGTGGCTCGACGACTACCGGGCCCATCCGGACAGCTACGAGGAATACTTCATGGGCTTGTGGGAGTCCGAGGGCCGTTCAGATGATGGCGAGCCAGGCGACGGACCTGACGCAAGCGAGTAGGGGCGTCTAGAAGGGCAGGTCGTCGTCGGGGTCGGTCATGTTGGGCCGGCCACCACCGCTCGGGGCGCCGCCTCCGTCGAAACCGCCACCACCAAAGTTGCCTCCACCGCCACTCGTGGACCCCAACATCACCATCTCCTGGATGACGACGTCGGTCCAGTACTTGGTGCCGCCTTCACCTTCGGTTTGCGAGTACTCGATCCTTCCTTCCACGTAGAGGCGATCGCCCTTCTTGACCCACTGCTCGACGACGTCGACCAGGCGCCCAAAGAAAGTCAGCCGGTGCCACTCGGTCTTCTCGTTCTTCTGGCCCGAATTGCGATCGGTCCATGAACGGTTCGTCGCCAGAGACACCTTGGCCACCCGCGCCCCTGAACCCGTCGCTCGAATCTCCGGGTCGTTTCCGACGTTCCCGATCAGCATGACCTTGTTGAGAGACCGACTCATGTCTCTGTTGCTCCTGGCCGGTTCCGGCCACGTGTGTGGGAGAGAGGCGTCGCACTGGGCCGGATACGACCTCGTTCACGGCGCGAAGGGCGAGAAGTTAAGGGTTGTGACAAGGTTTTTCCATCGCCGTCCAGGCCGCTATCTTGCGGCTGTCTTTCCACATCAACACCAGCTCGGGAGCATGGATCGGAATGGCCGATCTTGAGCATGTACGGGTCGAGTGGGACGCCGATCTCGCGATCGTCACGGTCGATCGACCCGAGAAACTGAACGCCCTCAACGCCGAGGTCGTCCGCGAGCTCGGCGAGGTCTTTTCCAGCCTGCGCGATGACGACAATGTCCGCGGGGTCATTCTGACCGGTGCGGGGAGCAAGGCGTTCGTGGCAGGTGCCGACATCGGTGAGCTGGCGACCATGGATTCAGTGTCGGGCGTGCGCGTCAGCCGAGACGGCCAGGAGGTCTTCCGGGCCATTGAACGGTTTCCGAAACCAGTCCTCGCTGCGGTCGGGGGCTATGCGCTGGGAGGTGGCTGCGAGTTGGCACTCGCGTGCCATCTGCGCATCGCGAGCGACCGTGCGCGTTTCGGGCTTCCCGAGGTCAGCCTCGGCATCATCCCGGGGTACGGTGGCACGATCCGGCTGGCGCGGTTGATCGGGCTCGGCCGTGCGATCGAGCTGACACTGACCGGGGACATGGTGGATGCCGAGCGGGCGCACGAGATCGGCCTCGTATCCTCCGTCGTGTCGAGTGAGACGCTCATCGACGAAGCCAAGACGTTGATTCGCAGAGTGACGAAGAACGGTCCGATCGCCGTCCGTATGGCCCTCGAGTCGATCTACCGCGGTCTCGATACCGCCACGGCCGAGGCGCTGGACTTCGAGTCCTCGCTCTTCGGATTGCTCGCGTCGACCGAAGACATGCGCGAAGGGATGGAGGCGTTTCTGGAGAAGCGGAAGGCGGACTTCAAGGGTCGTTGAGGAACGCCCTGAAATCAGCCCCGCTTGGCGCCGAACTCACGGCGTTCGGCGGTGGTCCGAAAGTGGGTGAATCATTAGATTTTCCCATGGTTTCAGGGACTCTCCCAAGCGGCGGGCCGTGCGTCTGAGCGGGCTCGCTCTTCGCCACTTTCGGAACCTCCACAGTCAGGAAGTGGAGCTTCCCCCGGAAGGGGTGGCGCTGATCGGCGACAACGCCCAGGGCAAGTCGAATTTTCTCGAGGCGATCTACTACCTCGAGACGCTTCGGTCATTTCGGGGTGCTCGTGACGAGCAGATGGTCGCGTTCGGCGAAGACGTGTTCAGGGTCGTGGGCAGTACGAAAGCCGACGAGTCGGATGAGTTGGACGGCGGAGAGGTCGCTGCCGCCTTTCAGAGGAAGGGCAAGCGGAAGAAGGTCTCGATCGATGGCTCGGAGCCCGATCGGATGAGCGACGCGCTCGGGCGGCTCTCCGCGGTCATATTCTCTCCGTCCGACATCGAGTTGGTGAGCGGCGGCCCGTCCGAGCGCCGCCGTTTTCTGGATATCGTGCTCTCGCTCAACGAGCCGGGGTACGTATCGGCGCTGCAGGACTACAAGAAGATCCTCCTTCGCCGGAATGCCTCCCTCAAGGCCGGGGACTCCGGTTCGCTCGTCGCCGCGTGGGACGGGGGCTTGATCCGATCGGGGGCCGAGGTCATGCGCGCCCGCCAGGCCTGGGTCACGTCGCGATCCGGGGCATTCGGCGACTACTACAGGAGAGTCAGCGACGGAGCCGGCGCAAGGATGGTGTACAAGCCGAGCGTCCCAACCGGTGAGGACGCTTCCGTCGAGGGGATCGAGGCGGCGTTCCGGGACGCGCTCATGGACTCGTGCGAAAGAGAGCGGCGGATGGGTGTCACCGTGGTGGGGCCGCACCGGGACGACGTGCGCCTCCAACTCGACGGCGAGGAGGACGATGGGCTGGACCTCAGGGACTTCGGCTCCGGAGGGCAGCGGCGTACCGCGGCATTGGCCCTGCGGCTCGTCGAAGCGATGACGATTCGGGACAAGCGGAGCCAGAGGCCCCTCATGCTCATGGACGACGTTTTCGCGGAGCTCGACGGGGGGCGAAGCGAGCGGGTACTGGAGCTGTTGGAAGCAGACGATGTGGGGCAGGTCGTCCTCACGGCCCCGAAGGAATCGGATGTGAAGATCCGGAGGGAAGCGCTTCCTCGGTGGCGGATCGAGGCCGGCCGGATTGCGACCTGATGGTCCGACGATGACACGGGATTCCCGGCCGGTCAGAATCGGGGCTGTCCTGTCGTCTGTGCTCGATGAGCATGGGGTGCGCGATCAGGTCCAGAGGATGGGTGTACTGGAGGTATGGCCGGAGATCGTCGGGGAGAAGTTGGCCGAAGTGACGCGGGCGAAGGGGGTCGACGACACGACGCTTTTCGTTCGGTGAAGAGGTCTTTATGGGTGCGGTTTTGATTGTGCTTGATGACGGCCTTGGCGGCATCGAGG